>JACCWJ010000006.1 GCA_013697705.1 Gammaproteobacteria bacterium
CTTAGGTCGCTTTTTCATCGTTGACTCCTACTTACTCGGTAACAGTAAATATGAGGCAACGAATGCTTTTTAGCCTATTTTCTTACACCCTTCGGTAACATTAATTGTGAGGCAATTCGGTAACACATTTCGAGAGGTGCCCTTAAGATTACTTTAATTATTATGAGCTAAGATTGACCTTCTTTCTCACCTTCAATCAAGAATAGGGCACTAAGATACCCATATTCTTAAGCCATAAGGGGATTCTATGAAATTAATGAATATAATTAAAAAAGGGGTAAGCCACATTGCAGGTGCAATCGTTGGTGGTATTTTAGGTGCTATTACAGGTCCTTTCGCATTGGCTGCCTACGTTTATAGAAGCCGTAGGGAAGCAGGTGATGATAAAGGATCATCTTCTATACCCGCAATTATCTTTGGGAATGCTTTATTAATTCCAGCATGCCTAATGTCTTTTCTCCGTGGCGCGTATCTTGGAGCAAGATATGGTTTTGCCAGAGCACTTCAAGTGCCGAAACAATTCTTTACTTTTGTAGAGCCGGACGATATTGGAGGCACGCGTAGGAATAAGATAATTGAATCACTGCGGGTTGAGCATCCTAGTATTGATGAGGAAGGACATCTAAACTCCCTAGATCCTAGCGAGCAAATCTCGGTTAGTAGAACACTTGCAAAAGCCTTAGTAGAAGACTCTACAAGGACCTTGTGGCAAGCAAGTCCTAAAAATTTTATACTTGCAACTGCCCATCTAAAGCGTGCATTTATTCTCGCTTTAAAGCAGCGTGATTTTGTGACTACTAGAGAAATCCTTGAGGAAATGTCAACCCCAGCTTATGATTCTAGTCAAGATAGTTTATACCCTTCCAGTTCCCATCTTGAAACATCGAAAAGTGAATATTTAAAAATTATAAAATGCCTCGCTGCTATAGATGCAAAAGAAGCAATCTCAAGCACACAACTGTATCAAAGATTGGAACTCTTAAACATTGCTCAGCAGGAACTTTCAAAAATTGCAAAAAAAGCACGCATACGTTTGTTGAATAATAATTGGTATGCCCTTGACACTCATCTCACTTTCGAAGAAACAAATAATTTACGCGATGTCGTATCTATTTTGAATGATTTTTTAGCTTTGATATATGATCATAAAGAAAAGGTCGAAGAGAAATTAAAAATACTAGAAGCTAGCGAAAAAAGACAAGAAATAATGGACACGTCAGCGCTGGAGGCGTGGGCAAAGCAGCCATCTAGTATTCAACAAAAGCAATCAGAATGCAGAGCTGAATCAAGTGTGGTTACAATACAATCTGTTTTACCAACTCAACCTATTAGTACCTCTCAAACAGCGCAAAGTAATTTTTCAATCCCGAAAATAAAAGAGTTAGAAAAAGCTCTTATTTCAAGGCAATCGATACAATCAAATTCGATTCCATCGCAAGCCGATAGTGAGATATATCCGAGAATTGAGCCACAGTATCTTGATAATTCCCATTCTGAGATAAGAGCTAGGTTTATCCCATCGCTACCGGAAATCTCTTCCCTATATCCGAATATAACAGCAGCATCAAAACAACTGCAAGATTCTAACTACACAATTAGGTCTAATTCATCTTTACCTGTTATTAATTATTCGCAGACAACCGCACCAGTATTACTATCTCAGCGAGAACAACAACTAAAGCGAGAAGAATCAGAAGTGATCGAAATTCAAGATAGTCGGGATCAAGAAAATTTGCCGCTCTTGGAAGTTAATGAGGATAGTAAAAATAAGAAGTCACAATCGAATGCACCAACAAGTAATCCTTTAAGTATGTTTTTTAGTGCGAAGAAATCAGAAAACAATTCAAAGCAGTCAACTAACCATCAAAACCGTTCTTCTCGACCTGCTATTAAAAAAATAGAACGATTTTTTAGTAATCCAATTGAGGTGTTAAAAAATTTGAAGGTTGCGAATCATCCATTGATATCTGAATCCCAAGAAGAGAAACCAAACAAACAAAATAGAAAAGTTGCCACGGCAAATTAAATTACTTCTCAGACATCCTGATCCATTCCCGTCGCGAGGTGTCATTCACGCGAAGGCAGAAACTATTTATCCAATTAGCGCTGACAATCTTAAGGGCACCTCTAGAAATTAGAAGTTTTGATTTTAGTCGAGGCGGATCAAATTTTAAAAACGCAGTTTATACGAAATAAATGGGTATTTTAAAATTTGATCCAACGAAGTATATGATTAAAAGAGCTATTTCTAGAGGTGCCCTCTTTAGCTAATCGAAAAGATGGTGTTAGGACTCTTGCAAGGATAAAACGATGCTTTTACGAGCTGCTTGGTAAAAAGGATTTAAATGAAATTATGCCTGTAATCATCGATCAATGGCGGACTCAAAGAATCAAACATGGCAAGAAACCTGACACTGTCAACCGAGATATAGCAACTTTTAAAGCCGCTTTATCAAAAGCAGTTTTATGGGGTTTCATAGAGAAAAATCCAATAGGCAATTTATCATTATTAAAAGTTGATCATTCCCCCAAAGTTCGATACCTCAGCAACGATGAAGAGATCAGATTAAGAAATGCTCTTAATCTTCGACAAGAAAATATTAGGACAAGCACGTTTAAGTGCTAATCAGTGGAGGGGGGAACGAGGATATGATCAATTTCCTGATTAATCTACTGATCTAGTAGATTATATAAAGCCAATGGTAATATTGTCCTTGAATACTGGAATGCGTCAGGAAGAAGTATTTAACCTCAAATGGCAGGATATCGACTTTGATAGAAAATGACACTGCGATATGCCCATTTAGCACCAGAGCATAAGGCGCAGGCTGTTGCAAAGCTATTATCCGTTGCTTACTAATGAAAATAACAACAGTGAATTGTTTGCGATTCTTGATGTGTAGTCGCAATAGGACTACACTATACGTATAACTACTTAAAAGAGTAATATTATGATTAAAAGTGACACCTATGTTCGTGCTCGTATTGATGCTGTAACCAAAGAGCGAGCTGCTGATGCGCTGGAGGCAATGGGGCTATCGATTTCAGATGCTATCCGTTTGCTTATGCTTCGAGTGGCTGATGAACGTCGTTTACCCTTTGAAGTAAAAGTGCCTAATTCAAGTACTCGAAAGGCTATAAAAGAGCTTGAATCTGGTAAAGGCAAGAAGTTTTCTAGTGTTAAGGGATTGCTGGAAGATTTGAATGAGGATGATTGAGCGCTCATCTGCGTTTAACGCGATTATAAACGCATAAAGGCGGCGCCACGCTATAGTAAAAACTTGGACACTTTAATTTCCAATGTTCTTGAATTTTTATTAGCAGATGAAATATTGCCCGAGAGAAATCGTGATCATGCATTAAGTGGTGGGTGGCATGGTTATCGTGAATGTCATATCAGACCAGATCTCTTGTTAATTTATAAAAAACTAGATCAGAATACAATTCGACTCGCTAGGCTTGGATCACACAGTGAATTATTTGATTAGATGATATAAAAAACATTTGAGATAAAAATTACATTAACAAAATAAGAAGACCTTTCAACGAAACTTTTCAATAAAAAAAAGAACATCTTAAGTAAGAATATTTAAGTGACCCCCATGTCTAGACCAGCAACCAATTAAATTTTAGGAGATATCACCCTCTTAAAATTAATAAAATATTTGTTGAGCCTGTGGGTATGTGGGTAACTCGAGCTTGCGAGAGTTA
>JACCWJ010000007.1 GCA_013697705.1 Gammaproteobacteria bacterium
CCCTAAGACATTAACTGTAAGTTATTAGCCATTGGCTTGATTACAAATTCTGTCAGCTAGCATGTTTTACGATAGCCTTAACAGAGGTGTCCTTTTCCAGATAAAAAAGTGCTTTCTTTATTGAATAATTTAACAGAGATAACTTAAGTAAAACTTACTTCATATTGTTAAAAGTTGGAAAATTTTGAAAAATCCGCTGTGAAATAATAAAAATCATGTTCGGCCACTAGCAAATCCTTCGAAACACACATTTCCTTCAACAACCTGGCTGAACAGTAACAAAAAAATTGACTAAGCGAGCTGTAACCTACGAAAATTCAGGGGAAATTACTTCACCGAGAATTGCTGATCGAGGACTACTTGGTAATTAGGTCAATTGTGTTGCTAAGATTCTTTTTATGAAGAATGAATTAATGAAATTAAAAGGGCGCATTCTAGTCCCAAGTGTGACAAGCATTTTTAAGTTAATTAACAGATGCTTTGTAAGATCTTCAAATTTAAAATTCAAGAACCCTTGAATCTAATAGTTTGTGGTGTAATATTGGGTTTCGATATGTATGCTATTATTACTGATTAATCTTATCAAGTGCATCTTTAACTTTCTGCAGCATTTTTGCCGTAACCTTATCTTGAGCTTCAATTTTGCTTATATATGCTTGCGTAACATTCATGCGCTTTGCTAATTCTTCCTGCGTAATGCCTGCCTTAATGCGTGCAAGGGCAATCGGGTTATCAACATAATCAGCAGGGTCAAAAGCGACGTAGTCAGCTTTACTTTTAATTTTCTTCATGCGTTCTTTAATCTGGTCACGCAAAGCGTTGTAAACGCTAATGGGTAAGAGTACATACTCGTCTTTACCATCAACGGATTTAATAACTTGTAAGTTCATTTGTATGCATCTCCACGTGGTTTGACTTTCTCTATAGTAATAATCTTTATCTCATCATCTCTGTCATAAATTACACGCCAATCGCCAACACGTAAACGGTAGTAGGACTGCCCTTGTAAAGGCTTAACATCAAGTGTTGGGTCGTCTGGATTTGCTCCTAGTGCCATAATCTTTTCAGTTATCCTATTTCTATCTGGCCGAGAAAGTTTTTGTAGTATCTTCTTGGCTTGTCGCTTAATCAGTAATGTATAGTTCATGATATTACTACTTTAGAGTTATTTTAGGTTATATCTAGTTATATTGCTAGTTCAACTTTTAGACTATGCGCGCTCTTAATCAGCGGGTCGACAGTTCGAGACTCTCACGGTCCGCTTATTTTCAATGACTTACAGCTCATTTTCTTTAACGACCTGCTGATTATGTGGCAAATTTTTGTTACAACCAATTATTTGGTAGTTATGCTGCAGAGCAATGATCTATCCTATCCTATGACTCAACAATTCCTACGGCTTTCAAAGCCCTCTCCCTGCTGTTCCTAAATAGCTACAGATTTATTGCATAATTTTTTTATTTCTAAAATAATTTTCTGGATAGCCATTACATTTCTATTTTCATGTCTATAGATTAAACAGATATCGTCATGGCAAACAGGAGCTTTAGCTATACGCTTCAATTGGGTGGGGTAAGTAGACATAACAATTCGTTCTGGCAAGACTCCAATGCCGCAACCATTTGCTGTAAGCATAGCTATTACATCTAAATTATTACTGGTCAATATCCTTCCGTATTGCGCATTTTTCTTTTTTAATTCTTGTAGAATACGTTGTGGCTGAGGTAATTCTGGATCGAAAATTAAAGGCACATTGCGAACTGACTGAATTGAGTTTTCATTACACCATAAGGTAACTTTATCTCTAAACAATTTAAATATAATCAAATCAGGATGCTTTACAGGATTTACAACTATTGCAACATCAATTGCCAAACTAATCACTTCCTCAGTTATTCGCCTAGATATGTCATGCTTTAATCGTATTTCTAAGTTTGGGTAGTTCTTAATAAGATTAGGCAAGAAATAAGGCAAGGAATATTTTGCAACAGAGGGGTGACAACCTAAGGTAAAGTGACCTTGGATTTGTTGATTGGATTTTAACGCTTTAGATTTAAGATCTTCCCATTTTTGCATTAGTTCCCTGGCATGGTTGAAAAATTGTTTGCCAGCTTGAGTCAAGGTAACTCCTCGCTTATGCCTAATTAATAGAGGCGTCCCTAAGGTGGTCTCTAAACGAATGATCGCATTACTGAGCGAAGGTTGGCTAATACCTAATCTTTCGGCAGCCCGGGAGAGATTTAGGGTATTGGAGACCTCTAAAAAATAGGTAATTTCGGCAGGTGATGGCAGCATGAATATTCCTCAAACAAACTATAGCTTAAAACTATTATAATTATATCTATTAAATATTTTACATATACCTCAATAATACCTATATTTCGAGGCCTGTCTATCAAATAATTAAAGAGGAAATAATGAAAGCACTTAAAACAATATCCATCCTATTTGCTTGCTGTATCACCATAAGTGTATTTGGAGTTACACAGAGCAATGAAAAAACCTTAAAAAGAGAGCGAATTGAAACCATCAGAGAATACCTTCAGTCTTTATCTGGTGTAGATAGCAGGAAAATTAATCTATTATTTGAGGCGAACGGAACGGTAATTTCAACTTCAAAAGGTGAGATAGATGAAAAAAGCTTTTTTAATGGTTTTTTGTCAGACCTTACGTCTGCAAGTGTAAAAAATACTTACATTTATCAAGCAATTAATGATGAAAATCACTACGGAGGTAGATTCAATTTTAGCTGGGTAGAGAAAAATGGAACTTCAAGTGGTGGAACATACATGGATGACTTCATTTTTGTGAATGGGTCAAAAAAATTGGAAAAAGTAATTATGTTCGAAAACAAACAATTAAAACCGTAGTGGGGATGTATGATGAGTGTAGTTCATCCAAAAATCATAACAACAGATAAAATTAATGAATCTGTTCTGCAACAATTATTTTCAGATTCAATTTGCGCTGTGAGAATTTCAAATTTTTGTGGTGCAAGTTTATGCAAGAGATTAGCAAAGTATTTTCTGAATAATGAAAATATAACACAATATAATTATGTTCAAAAAACAAAAGATGGAATTAAATCAACATATTTTGGAGTGGACCGTGTTGGTATTCCATATAATTCAACATATGGCACTTCTACTGCTAAATATTACTTAGAAGCATTAAATGGAATTAAACGTTTTAGAGAGGCGGCAGAACCCTTTCTATCACCCATTGATCAATTACGCCTAGAGCTAGATGAGAATTGGCCCTCTAGTGCAAATTTGGCTAATTTTAGCGGTAAAAAAATGTTTGTTGGTATTGGCAGGATTATGGCGGCTAAGACGTCCCTATTGTCAGAATTACAGCCTCACTGTGATTCTGTTCCTGCTGATTATGCGAATTTAATGGGTCAGTTTGCTGCGAACGTTTATCTGTCTGTTCCTTCTTCAGGTGGTGAATTAGAAATATGGGATGTTGAACCCTTGCCCACATCTGACATTCATACAACAACACCTACAAATTGGCGAAGTGAGTTATCTCAGTCAATAAGTCTAAAACCGAATTTAGGTGATCTAATTATTTTCAACTCAAGGAGACCTCATGCAATTACACAATTTAAAAATGGTCGACGGGTTACTGTTCAGTGTTTCATCGGATTAAATCAAAATAGATCATTATCACTGTGGACATGAAAAAATTGAAAAAAAATCAAAAATCGAATGTGATCTATATTGGATCAACCTCATGGTTGACTATACAAGATTGCAAACTTATTTCAAAACATCAATGCTTCGTTAAAATACGCAAAAAAACTTTTACACATATGAACAAGTCATATGAATTTTTAAAAAAAGCTATTGATCAACGCGTTCCGATTTATGGAATTAATACTCAATTTGGAGATCAGGTAACTCTGCTTGACGAAAACTTTGAAGGGTCTTCTAAAGAGTACTATGAATCCATCGAAAATAGACAGAAAGCATTAATTAATTCTCATTGTTGTGGATTGGGGGATGTTGTTCTAATTGATTTCGTCAGAGTGGCAATGATACTTCGTGCTCATTGCCTATCACAAGGATATTCAGGCGTAAAATACAGCGCAGTTAACGCATTGGTATCTTTTTATAATCATGATATCAATCCAATTGTGAGGCAATTTGGATCAATTGGAGCAAGTGGAGATTTAATTCCCTTAGCGTCTATAGCGACAGCAATAATTGGAGGTAATACTGAAGTTGTTTATAGAGGCAAAATAATAAAAGCGACGCAGGCTCTTAAACTAACAGGCTTACAAAAATACAACCCTCAAATCCGCGAAGGTCTGGCAATGATTAATGGGACCACTTTTATGACCGCAATTGCTGCTTTAGCAGTATATGAACTTAAACGCCTTTTTGATCAAATGCTCACAGCGATAGCTTTATCGCTTGAATCATTGAAGGTTATTGATTGCGCTTATCATCCTTTGGTGCATGAAGTTAAGAGACACAAAGGGGAAATTGAGGTTAATAATTTTGTATTAGCTTGTTGGAGAGGGAGCCAACTAATAACGAATATAAACGAAGCAAGATCCAAATTAGAAAGACCTATTCAAGATTATTATTCTTTACGATCTGTCTCACAGGGATTTGGACCTTTTTTTGAAAATTTAGACCGATCAATTAATTGGATTGAAAATGAGATAAATTCAGTAAACGATAACCCTATTATTGATCTTGATAATGCCAAAATCCATCATGGGGCTAACTTCATGGGTTATTACATTACCGATGCCTGTGATCTTTTGAAAATGAATATCGCACAAGCTGCCACCTGGATACATGCGCTATTAGCAGTTATGGTTCATCCACGAAAAAATAATGCGCTTCCTGCAAACTTGGTGAAAGATCCAAGTAATCAGAATGGATTTCGTCCTCTACAATTGCTTGCCGCATCGATTACAGTCCAATGTAGAAAACTAGCACAATGTCATCAATCATACATGCTTCCAACCGAAGGTGATAATCAGGATGTTAATAGCTTAGGGACACACGCCGCTTTCGACTTACAAAATGCAGTTACTTACTTAGACAAGCTAACAGCCATTTTATATCTAGCGGTTGCTCAAGCGCTTGAATTAAGAGGGATCGAAAAAATAAGTGATACGGGTAAAAAAATTTTAGCATCTATCAGAAAAGTAAGTCCTACCATTGGCAAATGCAGGCCGTTAACCAATGAATTAAACAATGTCGTAATGATGTTAAGAGAAGAGAAAATATAAATCGGAGAGCGAAGATGTCTAGTAATTTGCCATCCCCTTTCATTTCATTTAATGATGTTTTGTGCCAAAACGCTATTAAGTATGAAAACAAGATCGCTTTATCAGAAATTTATCCTGGTAATAGGAAAAATCAATTTGTTACCTATGGCGAATTATTATCAATGATTAATTCTTCTTTATATTTGTTTGAAACTTTCAACGGACGTAAGGCGCTCTTAATTTATTCAAGCGGCATTGATTTTGTCATTGCCTTCATGGCTTGTCTTTCTTCGGGAGTAATCCCAATACCAATTGAGCCTATCAATGAATCGAATTTTAAAGATAAAACGAAAAACTTAAAAAAACTAATTGATGAATTAAAAATTGATGTGATTTTTTCAAATGCTTCAATTTGTGAAATCATCAATAAAAATAATGAGTATTTTAACTATTTGGGATTGGTAGATATTGTTGACACCTCAGGATACGATAAAAATACATGGTGTGCTTCATATGACAGTTCAGAATTCAGGGCTGAAGAGAGCGAAATGTTAACCCTCCTGCCATCTAAGCCTACATTTGGCGTGAGAGGGCCGGAAAATAATTTTGGGATGCCGAGTGTAGATGCAAAATTTAATGCTAATGAGACTGCTTGGATGCAGCGCTCATCGGGAACAACGGGTGCGATTAAATATATCATTCTAACTCATGGCAATATCATGCATAGTTTAATCAGTAATTCTCAGCACTGGAATTTAACACATGCAGATGTTTCATTAACATGGACACCACACTATTATATTTATGGATTAATGACAGGCATTTTATTGCCACTGTTTAGTGGCAATACTGCTTATATTATGTCTTCTACATATTTTGTAGATAATCCAATTTTTTGGCTTCAGTCTATCTCTAAATATCAAGTTACTTATAGCGGTTGTTTAATATATGGATATCAGCTTTGTATAAGCCAAGCAGGGAGAAGTGAGGCTAAAAACCTTGATTTGTCGAGTTGGAGAATTGCAATATGCGGCGGCGAATTAATTGACGAAGGAATATTAAAAAAATTCAGGAGAACATTTGAAAAATTCGGATTTAGTGAAAAAATATTTTGCCCTTCATATGGAATGTCAGAGTTTACCGGTTTTATCACTTCCTCTTATCCTGGTACAAAATATAATGTTTATAACTTCAGCAAAAAAATAAAAATGAGAAATAAGATTGGAAAATTCATAATGACGAAGAGCGTTGTTAGCTGCGGTAAAGCTGGGCAGCACTCGAAAATAAATATCATCGATTCTGAAACATTAATAGAACTACCACCAGGCGAGGTGGGTGAAGTATGTTTGACGGGATCTGCTTTATTTGAGAACTATTTCCACAAAGAAAAGGATTTGTTTAGAATTGATAATCAATATTATTTTAGAACAGGTGACTTAGGGTTTTTATTTAAGGATGAATTGTACTTAATGGGCAGACTGAACGATCTCCTCAAGATAGGAAAGAAAACATATCTTATCACAGAAATTGAATTTTATATTAACTCCTTAAGCCTATTATTTAAATATCAAGCAACAGTCATTGTATATGTGAACGAAAATATCACCCTTTTCCAAGAAATTCATCATGAAGATGCTAATGAAACACTGGTTTCGTTGGGATGGGTTCTACGTAAATCCGTGTTACAGCGATTTGATATTTTAATTACAAATATTGTTTATTTAAAGTCAGGGTCATTTCCAAGAACTGTAAACGGTAAAATAAATAGAGCATGCTTCAAAACAGCAAACTTCTCTGATGGCTTGGTAATTCTTTATGAAGATAATGATTATTTAGATCAATTCATAAAGCATGTTTATATTTCGTAGTCCATATTCTCATTTATGGAGGTTAAATGAAAAACGGACAATCGTTTCTATTACGTATTATTTCGTTAAAATCATGGTGAGTAAACATGCCGAAAATGAAGAAAGTTATCGTATTAAAAAATACGCATCCATCAAAACAAATTAGATATTATTTAGATAATAATTTACCGATTCCAAATAAATTACAGTCTGGATATGAATCATCCGTTAGGAGTCAATTTCGATTGGCCAAATATATTAATGACAACCCCAATAAAATTTATATTTATGAGAATAATTATGACTTGCGACATGGACATTATGATTACATAGATGAGCAGGCGGAAGATTTATTTCCAGACGGCCTTCCGAAAAAATATAGCCTACTAACATTAGGACAAAAAAACTTTTTAGCTTGTTACGGTGGTGTTATGCTTTGTGTAGGAAAAAATATAATAAAACAAACGTACAGTGATAGCCAAATTCTTTTAGATAAAACGCAATTTTATAAAAAAACAGGTCTGTCAAGTGCTGCTGAAAAAAATTTGGCAAGAGAAAGCTGGGAAGATTTAAATCGCGAATATTTAGCCATTGATAATGCTATTAAACTTGGAAATGAATTAGGTGAAGAGCAGGTATATATTATTTACGGTGGGGCTCATCTATTTATAGATCTTGCAGTATGTTTCCCAGGAATAGATCTTAGTGTAGAGAATCTAGAGTCTATGACAGGAACTTTTTTAATAGAAGCTAAAAAACAAGAACAAGCTGAATGGAACGTGCGTCCTGCAATCAATTGCGATCTAATCAATCAGCAATTTTTCGCAAAGCCCATGCTCCACAATAGTCGTGATTCGCAGCTGTCCTCATCATTTCTGGATGTTAGCATTGTTGCGGGTATCATCGCCTTGCTAGGATTAATGTGTTTTGGAATATTCAAGTTAGCCAAATTTTGTTGGAAATTACCCCAACGAGAGCAACAGCATAAACTGAAATCGATGTGATTATAATCATTCCGTAAAAATCGAATCTTGAATGTAATCGCAATTTAGAGATTAGCCTCGAGTCCTTTTCGTCTAGCATACGGAAATGGAGCAATTTAAAAGCGCAATATGCAAACTTTCGGTTTGCGTAAAAATGCATATTTACGGTATGATTTATGATAATAAAATCGGCATTTCCAAGCACATAACAATCTCATATCCAAAAGTCACAATCTAATTTTTTTGGGTTTTTATCGATAAGCTAAGAAAAGGTTAAGGTGGGTTAGGTATGATTCAACCCATACAACGCAATCTTTTAACACTAAGGTGACTTTTGTGGAATTGAACCGAGAACCATGGCCGATTGATTTAGGGGAATGGCCCCTTGATATATTAATGCAAATGCTGAAGTGGATTCCTTACAAAGATATCGCACATCTTAGCCAAGCAAATCATGCTTTGCTTGGCATTTGCCGAAGCAATCGGCTTTGGGAAGAAGAATTAAAACGTTACTATCCAGATAAATATGCCCTACAGCCCAAAGACGAAAGTTTACCGTTAGATGCATACTATCAGTGTTTTAAAGAGTGTGATGAGCAGCCATTCTATATTGAGTCAAAGAGTGGCACCCTAATCCCAATCACAAAAGCGGCTGATCTAGAAAAATGGAAAACCTGTCAAAAGCTTTATCTGCTAGTAATGGAAGGTGATTTTAAGGCCATTGCCGACTTTAGAAAGAAAAACCCTCGTACTCCAGATTCCCTTCCTGAAACCACAATTTTAGAAATGTTATTTGATGGCAGCATTCAAAATTATCAGCACAAAACATTGTTCGATTGGGCAGCTAGCGCCTTCGGTCAGCCACTTTTAAATGCTGCCTTTCAAGAGGCAATAGGAAACTGCAGCAATGAACAAGATGAAAGACTAAAATTGTTACTTAAGCAGCAAGGTTACGAACAAATAGATGCACTTTTTAATAAAGAGCTCATATTAGCGCTGATATTGAATCAACCAAATGTTGTTAAAGCGAACATTAAAGATAATGTTAACCAGTCACTTACAATCAGGGGCGCAACTGCGCTTTTTATCGCTGCCAAGAATGGGCATTTGGAGCTAGTGAGATACTTAGTTAAACACAAGGCAAATGTTAATCAGGCGCGCACCGATGATGGCCTAACTGCGCTTTTTATGGCTGCTCAAAATGGGCATCTGCAGGTGGTGAAATTCCTCGTTGAACAGGGCGCTAATGTCAATCAGGCATGCACCGATGATGGCTCAACTGCGCTTTATATCGCTGCTCAAGAAGGGCATCTGGAGGTGGTGAAATTCCTCGTTGAACACGGCGCTAATGTCAATCAGGCGCGCACCGATAATAGCGTAACTGCGCTTTATATCGCTGCTCAACAAGGACATCTGCAGGTGGTGAAATTCCTCGTTGAACATGGCGCCACTGTCAATCAGGTGTGCACCTATAATGGCATAACCCCACTTATAAGCGCTGCTCAAAATGGGCATCTGCAGGTGGTGAAATTCCTCGTTGAACACGGTGCTAATGTCAATCAGGCGCGCACCAATAATGGCGCAACTGCGCTTTATATCGCTGTTCAAAATGGGCATCTGCAGATGGTGAAGTTCCTCGTTGAACATGGCGCTAATGTCAATCAGACCCTGCGGACTGATAATGGCGTAACTGCGCTTTATACCGCTGCTAAAAATGGGCATCTGCAGGTGGTGAAATTCCTCGTTGAACACGGTGCTAATGTCAATCAGGCGTGCACCAATAATGGCGCAACTCCACTTATAATCGCTGCTCGAGAAGGGCATCTGCAGGTGGTGAATTATTTACGTAAAGTAGCTCCAGGGGTGCAAAAAATAACAAAAGAACTAATCCAGGTTTTAAGTACAAAATGTCCACCGAATGCAGAAGTATTAGACAAAGCCATAATTCTTTTTGACTGGTATGCTGCACAGCCCAATTTTCCTAACAAGGAGGCTGTAAATAATATCGTTAAACAACTTAATGATCTGAAGAACAACAATAATGATGAGTTTACTCAAGCAAGATTTACTTCCATAATAAAGAGGTCATTTAATCAAGCTAACGCTAACCATTCTGGGCTTTTATTTTGGACTAAACCAGCCTCTTATGAATCACTCAAAAATGAAGATCATTTTAAAATGATTGAAAAATTCATTTTAGAAAATCTGGATGGTTATTTTATCGAATTAAATTGTCTGAATGAATCAGCAGGTCTTACTAATCATTAAAATCGCATCATAGAATTATTAAGTGACATTTTATCTCTATTGGCTCTAATGGAGTATGAGTGCCTTTAAAAAATCATATTTTTTTCTCAATAATGACTCTGATTAATTTTCTGATTGGGATACTTTTAAGGTCACTAAATTCGCAAACTTGAAAAGTTTGCATATTGCGGTGCGCCGCGGTGTTGAACAAAGCTGAAGACTTGGCAACTGAGCTGATGGGAAAGATTACCTTACGGGAGAATCTAAACCAAGCTTATAAGCGAGTGAAAGCTAATAAAGTAGCTCCAATAGGTGCACAGACTTCTCCTTATATTAATTATCATTTTGATATTATTCCAGCAGCTTCAAGCATCGCCTTAGTTGCTTTCTCAACAGATTCTCTTACAGGATCCAGGTCTAATCGAGCATAAATCGCTGTTGTTAAGGGTGATTTGTGATTAAGTGATTTCCGATGATGACAAGTGAAGTACCCATCTTCGCCTGCCAGCTTCCGAGTGTCCGGCGTAAATCATGGATTCGTAAGTTCTCAATCCCAGCCCTTGCTAAAATTCGCTGCCAACCTTTTTTGGGCTCAGTAATATGACCATGCATGCCGTTACTTGGGAAAACAAATGGGTTTTTTGCAGTTAATTTCCTAGCTGCCAAAATATTTGATGCTTCATCAGATAATGTAATGGTTTGCGACTCTCCATCTGTTTTACTGCTAGGGACATTTCATGCAAAAGTAACTAATTTGATAATCTTCTCAGAAGAAATAATTAAAAAAATGAAACTATTGTTCGTGTTGAAAGTTAAAAGTAAGGTGCTTGAGTATTATTTGAAAAAGTATAAAATCATACAAAAACATAAACAGCACTCCATGCTAAAGCGAGTTACGACTAATTTCCAAATCATGGACTCAGACTAAATGCCTCATTACATAAGAGCTGAATCAGCTTTAAATCATTCTGTAATTTATACCGACGATTCAGGAAGGTTTTTTCGATTTTCTGGAGGGACTTGGGCATGGAGAAATCATAACCCCGGTAATCTTGTCCAGGAAAAATTAGTGCAAGGCATAATGAGATTGGGTCTACTGGGAAATTTGCAATATTTCCTGATTATGAAAACGGTCATTTAGCGTTGTTAGATTGTTTGCGAACCACTTATATAAATTCTTCACTTGATGATTTAGTTGAAGATTATGCTCCCGCAAAAGATGGTAATAACGTCAAGAAATATAGAAAATTTCTTCATGATGAAACAGGTGTTACCGATAATAAAAAGGTCAAAGATTTTACACCTAGTGAATTTGATAAACTCTGGAGAGCAATAGAAAAAATAGAAGGCTATGAAGAAGGAATTATAATCGAGGTTTTCCCGGTCACCCAGGTCCATAAAAATAAAAATGGCATTTGTGATTACAACATCAAAAATATTGGATGGGTTTCTAAAGCAGAATGTTTAAAATTAGCTAAACAAGGTAAATTAGATTTAGTAGTTTGTTCGCACTTGGGAAACGAATACCTTCGCACTAGAGAAAAGAGTACCGTCAATGACAGTCTTAATAATCTGGTAATTAAAGATAAAAAAAAGGAAGGATAATGCGCTCCTTATTTTTCTTGTTTTTACTTATATTTTTTTCGATTATGTCTCCACCTTCTTCTGCGAGGAATCAAATTGTCTATTTCGAATCAAAAGACGTTGAACTGAAAGGTGTTATTAGAGTATTAAAATTTCCGGGGGCGCCTAACTATGAAAGTATAAGGAATGGAGATGAAGATGAAACTGGGGGGTACTTAATATTAAATCATCCAATTGATATTAACCTTAAGTCTAATACTCAAAATGAAAATGATGAGCCTGTAAAAAATGTAAAGTTTATACAACTTATGATTCACAATGAGAATGATTGGAAAAAAATAAAAGAAGGAAATTATGTTCATGTTATGGGCACATTACTTGCAGCTCAAACAGGGCATCATCATGCGAGGATATTGATTCGAATTAATAAAATTAATATCCTTTCCAAGGAGAAAATTGATATCAGAAAGTACGATGTTTCAGATGAAGACAGACAGTTTCTTAAATACCAACATTTACAAAATTGATTTTCATGCTTTAATTGGCTGTTGCACGGAGGTGATAATATTTATCTGCTAATTACCAAGTTGATTAAAATGAAATCTAACGAAATTGTAACTACTTGCACCCAAAGTGATTCGTTGGCTAGGATGCTCAAAAGTGGGCGTCCGCTTCTAGGGGCGAGTAGTTACACGAAATTATTCGAGGTCAGGAGTCGCTGACAGAAGAACAAATAATGCTTCATTAATATAATAATTTGTCCGCCATATCTTGTGCTTGGTTAAAAGACCAATTTTGGTAAGCTCGTCTAAATACTTAAGCGCAGTCTTACGATTTATCTGTAAATCATTTGTCACAAATTCAATTTTAGTATAGGGATATCTAAATAAATTATTCAAAAGTTCTTGACTATAAAATGAAACTTCTTTGCATATTATTTTTTTGTAATCAGCCATTAATTCTTTTATTCCCTTTACAATTAAAATCGTTTGACGAGAAGTAATCTCTACAGCTTTTATCATATAAAGCACCCACTCTGCCCATTCATTCTTATCTCTTACAGCTTGTAAGAGCCTATAATAATCAGATTTATTTTCTATGATGTAACGACTTAAATATAAAACGGGAATATTCAAGAGATTTTTAAGAACTAAATAAAGAATATTAATTATCCTACCTGTTCTTCCATTACCATCGTAAAAAGGATGAATAGATTCAAACTGATAATGAATAATCGCCATTTTCACTAAAGGATCGGCATCTGATAATCGATCATCATTAATAAAATGCTCCAAATTTGACATGAGCTTGATTATCGTCGCCTGATTTTGAGGCGGAGTATAGATTACTTTTCCAGTCCGCTCATTTTTTAATTCTGTGCCAGGTAATTTTCTAAATCCTGCTCCGTTGCCTTCCAAAACATTTTGGATCTCAATAATATTTAAGTGACCCCCATGTCTAGACCAGCAACCAATTAAATTTTAGGAGATATCACCCTCTTAAAATTAATAAAATATTTGTTGAGCCTGTGGGTATGTGGGTAACTCGAGCTTG
This sequence comes from Gammaproteobacteria bacterium, assembly GCA_013697705.1. Taxonomy (NCBI): domain Bacteria; kingdom Pseudomonadati; phylum Pseudomonadota; class Gammaproteobacteria; species Gammaproteobacteria bacterium. The sequence continues at coordinate 13,446 of JACCWJ010000007.1, forward strand.
CGAGAGTTA
>JACCWJ010000008.1 GCA_013697705.1 Gammaproteobacteria bacterium
ATCTTTATTATCTTTATTATCTTTATTATCTTTATTATCTTTATTATCTTTATTATCTTTATTATCTTTATTATCTTTATTATCTTTATTATCTTTATTATCTTTATTATCTTTATTATCTTTAGGATTTTGCTTGTTAGCTTTTTGTTGTTCCACTATTTTCTTAACTAAATCCCGATTATAAATGGCATCTTCAAACTTGGGATTTTGTTTTATCGCGCGCTCATAAGCCTCAATTGCTTCGGGATATTTTTCTTGAAGGGCCAAAGAATTTCCAAGGTTATAATCACCCTCGAAACCCGTTTGTTGTTTAAACTCTTCCTCGGCCTTGTCATAATTTTTAGCACGGTAGTTTGCCACTCCTTTCCAAGGGAGAGCTTCAAATGTTTGCGCAGCTTGGGCGTTTTGACCTTGCTTCAACAATTTCATCCCTTGTTGATCTTTACGCCACCACACATCCTGCCAACTCATTCCATAGCTAGTGCTACTAAAAAATAACATACACAAAATAATGCGAAGATAAGCACTCATTTTTTATAAATATCCTTTTCGAAAAGCTAACAACGCAAAGGGTAAGATAAAAAAAACAATTAACCGGCCATTATCTTGCCAAAAATAACCTTTTTCTTTGGTTTTTTTTGTGGGAGTAATAAGACTATTTACACTCGTTTTAGCTAATATATTTTCAACATCACGATTATTTGGGGTTAGATAGATAACTTTCCCGCCACCGGCTGCAGCAAGTTTTTGCATCTGCGGATCAACGACCGATTTTTGCGAAAGATCTAAAATATATAAACGATAGCCTTCTGCATAAAGAGTGCTTGCAATATTTTTAGCCGCACCGTAATGGGTAATTTTATCCGTAATTAAAACAATTGAGCCGTTATTTAGGCCAGCTTGCTTGAATAATTTTCCTGCTTGCTTCAACCCTACTGTCGTATCATCATTGAAGGTAGGCATGATACTTGGATCAAGAGAAGGTACAAAATTGGCAACGGTATGCGCATCATCTGTTAAAGGTGAAATTGTATGGGCTTCATCTGTATACACCACTAACCCTGTCAGACCTTCTTTTTGTTTGTTTAAAAAATCAAGCATTTTAAAACGAGCTCGATCAATTTTTTTAATAGAGCCGGTTGTATCAGCCATAGAAGGAGAAAGATTTAACACTAATATTCTTCCCACCATGGCCTGGTAAATAGGCTGGGTTTGCTTTTGCCAACTCGGTCCAGCAAGCGCGATAATAGTGAGCATACTTGCAGCGATTAATAATACTATAGGCAGTTTTAGATTATGCTTCGGCTTGACAAGCAAATGGGCAAGCAAATGTTCATCACAGATAGACCGCCAATTATCAACCAATGAGACTTTTGATAATTGCCAGCATAAAATAAGCATAGGAATGATGGCTAAGAACCAATAGGGTCTTAAAAAATGCAATTCCATGATTAATTGCCACCTCTTGGTAATGACTTATATATCACATACATTACTAATAAAAATGCTAAACCCAATGGCCAATAATACAAAGGTGTCTTGGGACGAAATACTTCTTTTTCCCCCATGCGCGCTTCGATTTTATTAAGCTGCTCATAAACCGTCATTAGCTCTTCGGGATCTTTAGCTCGAAAATACATTCCCTTAGTTACACTAGCGATTTCTTTTAAAGTGTCTTCATCCAATTCATATTCTCCGCTCAATATCTGCGGACCTAATAATGATGGCACTACAATTTGGTTTGAACCCAAACCGACGGTGTATATTCGAATGCCATATTTGGCTGCAATTTTTGCTGCTTCTAATGGAGTGACGCTGCCTTCATTGTTGACACCGTCTGTCAGTAGAATGAGTACTTTATTGTCATTGGGGTAATTTTTTAAATGTTTTATAGACATTCCAATGGCATCACCAATCGCTGTTTGGGTCCCTGCTAAGCCCACCGTTGCGTCCAGCAACATATGTCTTACTGTTTCCAGATCAAAGGTTAACGGTGTTTGTAAATAGGCCTTCGTACCAAATAAAACAAGCCCCATACGATCCCCGGAGCGATCATTAATAAAGTGCTCAGCGACATTTTTAACCACAGTTAAACGATCGGTGGGTTGATTATTTACCTGCATATCAGGAATTTGCATACTTCCTGAAATATCAATTGCTAGCAATATATCTCTTCCTGCGCGGGGCAAATGTATTGCTTTGCCCTCCCATTCTGGTCCTGCTGCCGCAATCAACAATAACAACCATACAAAATAAGCCAAATTAAGCTGCTTAAATTCTAATTTTTTAGTTTCATTTTTCTTGAGAGTTTGTAAATAGGAAAAGAAAGGCACCTTCAAACCCGCATCATATTGTGTCAATACAGGTTTAATAACTTGACGAATTATCCACGGAAGTGGCAATAAAACCAGCCACCAAAGATTATCAAAACTCATCATAAATTCTTTTTCACCCAATTTTTTATTAAATGAAAAAGTTGCTCCGGCAGTGGCTCAGCCTTTCCCTGGTAGGGATAAATGACCAGCAACCTTCCTGCACCTTGAGAAAATTCAGTTGTTAACGAGGTTTTATCCAAGAAACGTAGCCACTCTTCTCCATACAACCCTGCCACCTCACGTCGAGGATAAATAGCTAACGCAACGCGTTTCAACAACATAGATAATTCTTCCGCAATATTCTGTTGAGAATCTTGTTGTACCTGTAATTGTTCTAGGCGATGCAGCACAATTTTCTTAAGACGCCGTTTCTGCATTGTCTTTAACCACCAATAGCAAATAACCGCCATGATGATTAACAAAAATCCAAATACATAATACCAACCCACGGCTAAGGGCCAGATTGGAACCGGTGGTGGGTAGTGTATATCGCGTAATTGATGAATAAGATCTGCCGCCATATTACAACTTCCGATTAAGTAGTTGCCGAGTCACTTTGACAAAATCATCACTGGTGCAAAGTTCTGTGAGTTGCATGCGGTTTGCAAAACAAAATTTCTTTAATGCACTCAAACGCTCAGTAAAGAATTCCGCATACTGATCACAAGAAGCGAGATCGTGGGTATTTAATAAAAGACTTTCGGGTTGTACATTATTGTGAAACAAATAACGACCCTTATTCGGCGCAGCTTTTTCGAGTGGATCGTAAATGAAAATATTATTAACTTCATTTTTCTGAGCAAGTTGTTGAAGTTCTGTTTTCAGTGCGTCATCAAACGAATAAAAATCACTCAGAAAATAAATTAGGCTCCCCGATTTGATGACTTTTTTTAACCTTTTAAATGCAAGCACATGATCGCATTTTTCTTTAAAGTGCGGCTTGGAAAAATCGACGAGATACTTGAGAAGTTCGATAAGAGAATGTTTGCGATGACACGGCAGCGTCACTTGAAAAGTATCTTTAATCAAAAGCGAACCTACTCTGTCACCATTTTTTAAGGAAGCCCACGCAATTAAAGTAGCAACTTGGGTAGCGATAATAGATTTAAATGCTACGCGTGTTCCAAAAAACATACTTGGGTTGAAATCTAAAATAAGATAAACAGGACGTTCTCGTTCTTGCTGATAGATTTTGGTATGAGGTTTGCCTGTTCTCGCAGTGACTGCCCAATTAATGGTTCGAATATCATCACCCGGTTGGTAAATACGCGTTTCCACAAAATCCATTCCACGCCCTCTAAATGCAGACTGGAAATTGCCCTGTTGTGAATTTGTTGAAACACGTTGCTGAGGCAAGCTCACTTTATTTGCTAAATATCGAAGTGCTAACAACTCATCGAGAGTGATCGTCACGCCTTGCATAAAATGTACACTATGGTATTGCAATTCTGTTAAGTAACTCAGTAACGAATCGATCTGGACTGATTCCTTCTGCCTCCGCTTCGAACGTCAATAAAACGCGATGTCTGAGTACTTCGTGCGCCACGGCATGAATATCTTCAGGCGCCACATAGTCTCTGTCATTAAGCCACGCATGCGCGCGCGCGCATCGATCTAAATAAATGGTGGCACGAGGACTGGCACCAAAACGTAACCATTTAACCAGCTCAGCTCCATAAGGTTTAGGATTTCGTGTCGCAATGACAAGCTGCACCAAATATTCTTCTAGTGCAGCACTAAAATGTAATGCCATAATTTCTTTTCTAGCATTAAAAATAGTTTCTTGGGAAATAAATTTAGGCGTGGATGGAACCGTTTGCAGGTTATTTCTAGCTAACTGCAAAATTTGTTTTTCGGTGTCCGCAGAGGGATAAGAAACACGCACGAACATTAAGAATCGATCGAGCTGGGCTTCTGGCAAAGGATAGGTGCCTTCTTGCTCGATTGGATTTTGGGTGGCCATCACTAAAAACAGTTCGGGCAAAGGATACGTTAAACGTCCAATACTTACCTGCCGTTCTCCCATTGCTTCTAATAATGCAGATTGCACTTTGGCTGGAGCTCTATTGATTTCATCGGCGAGTATTAGATTATGAAAGATGGGGCCATGTTGAAAATGAAATGTTCCTTCTTGAGGACGATAAATTTCAGTACCCGTGACATCTGAAGGCAACAAGTCAGGCGTAAATTGAATACGATGGAAATCCCCTTCAATACAAGCAGCTAATTCTTTGATAGCAGTTGTTTTGGCAAGCCCGGGAGCGCCCTCAACTAATAAGTGGCCATCTGCGATTAACGCAATAAGTAATCTAGTCACTAGATTTTCTTGACCCAGAATTCGTGATTGCAGATGCATTTTCAAATTCTTGAAATGCGCTTGATTCGAGCTGCCAGCAATCTCTAACATTTCGCTCTCCCTTCTTCAAAACGAAAAAATAACATACCAGTTCAGCCTGTAATGCGAACGTCTCTTTTGGCCGAATAGTTACAAAATAACGTTTAATTATTCAAAACGCAATTAAGCATTATAGCCAAGTTAAGGTCACTTACCAGGTGTATTACCCCATACTATTTTATGTAGTTGTATTTGAAAACGAACCGGTAAATTATCTTCGATAATCCAATCCGCTAAATGGTGGTAATCTAGCTGTTCATAGGCAGGGGAAAACAATATTTCGCAGCGATGGCTAAGAGATTTGGTAATAAGTAATTCTTTTGCCCATTCATAATCTGCTCGATCGCAGATTACAAATTTAATTTGATCAGTCTGTTTCAAGTGATCAATATTCGAGTATCTATTTTTAGCCACTTCCTTAGAACCCGGTGTTTTAATATCCATGACTATCACGGTCCTAGGATCAACTGCAGCAATATCCATAGCGCCACTCGTTTCCAGCGAAACTTCATATTGTCTATCGCATAACTTTTCCAGCAAGTCATGACAAGCGGGCTGTGCCAGAGGCTCGCCGCCTGTTACGGTAACATATTTAGGCTTATATCTTTCTGTCTCAAGAAGAATGTAATCGATTGACCTGCTTTTACCACCATGAAAGGCATAAGCGGTATCGCAATATCCACAGCGCAAAGGACACCCCGTAAGACGAATAAAAACAGTCGGTAATCCTACCGTCCGCGTCTCCCCTTGCAAGGAATAAAAAATTTCTGTAATTCGCAAATCCACTATTATCTCTGAATTAAGGTATCTACTCGGTCCGCTATGCGCAGACTTTAAAGCAAAATCTACCCAAGACGGCCTATCCTATGTCCATGGGGGCGAGCAGTTACTATTTAAGGTAACTACCCACATCTACCAGTGATTAGTTGGCTAGGACGTTCAATTTTGAGCGGAATTTAAATGATTTTTCACAAGAAAAGGCGGAGCATACATGAGTATGTGAGCAGTTTTCTTGTGAAAAACCATTTAAATTCCGCCAAAAGTGGACGTCTGCTTCTAGGGGCGAGCAGTTACTATTTAAGTTTGATTTCTTTGAGACGTAATGCTGCGATCTTAGCAGCAGTAGTTCCAGGGAATTGTTTTTGCACCTTAATTAAATTTTGTCTCGCCTTTGAATAGTTTCCTGCATCCATTGCGATTAATGCAGTTTTCAACATTGCATCACCCACTTTAGGATTATCAGGATAATTAGCGATAATTGTTTGAAACTCTTTATTTGCTAGTTCAGGTTTATTCTTAAGATAAAAAATTTCACCTAACCAATAATGCGCATTTACAGTGTAACTGCTGTTGGGATAATCTTTTATAAAATTTTGAAAATTAAGGGTGGCTTTTTCATAGTCTTTTTTGTTGAGCAAGCTAAATGCTGTTTCATATGTCTGTAATTCTTTGGTTTTATTATTTTCTGAGATAGGCGAAGCGGCTTCATCAGAATCAATCTTTGTGTTGTCTTGGGCACTAATACTTTTTTTGTCAGAAGGCGTACTCACCTCTTGTTTTGGCTTGGTAATCCTCTGATCCAAATCTTGATAGAAATTACGCACCTGTTCTTTCAACTGAGTAAGATCATGATTTTGCACTTCAATCTGACCGTGCAGTTGTTGTACGTCTTGCTGCATTTTCTCAAGTTTACTGGGGTAATTCATTTCAGTGAGGTTTGAAAGCTGACGCTCTAGGCGCACAACTCTTTGTTCCATTGTTTCATTTTGACGTGCTGGAGGTACATTGGGTTCACCTTGATCGACCTCCAATCCTTGATTAATTTGCATGTCTTGTTGCGAAGCGCGACTTAAATCAACCACGGGAGCCTGTGCAGCCAGAGCTGCACAGGGAATACCCATTAATAACACAAGCCATAGAAGAGTTCTTTTATGCTTCATAAATCTCTTTACTCAGTGCAATAAATTAAGTCCACGCGACGGTTACATTGATAAGAACTTTCATCTTCGCCACCTGCTGCTGGTTTTTCGGCGCCAAAGCTCACTATTGTAACCTGCCCTGAAGATACACCATATTGTTTCAATACATCTAAGACGGCACGGGCGCGTCTCTCACCTAGTGCGACATTATACTCTCGACTGCCGCGATCGTCAGTATTTCCTTCAAGTCGAATTTTCGTACTAGGATGTTTAATTAAATAATTAGCTTGCATCTGTAGTGAAGCCATTCCATCTTGTCGAACATCGTTACAATCAAAATCAAAGAAATAATGTTGTTCCGCTTTAGGCGCTAGTCGTCCCGGGCGACATTTACTACTCTCAGCATAACTGGATGAGTCTCCGCCCATTCCTTCGGTATAAGATTCACCTCCTGGCCCGCCGTGCATTCTTGTTGCATCTACTACACCCACATTGTTAGGTATTTTCTTATGCGTCGTACAAGCAGTTAAAGTTAAAGCCAAAAAACAAGCTAATGCAACCGAAATCCAGTGTTTTATACGCATAGTATTCTCCTAAGTTTTTATTCTAATTAAAATGTTACAAGGGCGACCACGCAGGCTCTCTTACATCCCCCTCTCTGGGAGGCAATCGTAATTGCACATGGGCATCTGTTGAAACCATACCCAATATTTGTTTAGAACCTGATTTTGTAGAAAATACAACCATACTCCCGTTTGGAGCAATCCGAGGTGATTGGTCCCTACCAGTTTCTGTTAAAATATCAATTTTGCCATTCTGTAAATTTTGGATAGCAATACTATACGCTCCCGCCTCTTGATGTAACATTACAATATTTTTACCATCCGGAGAAAAAGTACCGCTAACGTTATAATTCCCTTCATAAGTGACACGCTGAACACCGCCGGAGGCTAAATCAACCCTGTAAAGCTGCGGACCACCACTACGGTTAGACGTAAAAATAAGGGATTTTCCATCCGGAGCCCAACTTGGCTCTGTATCAATTGACCCGCCACTGGTGCGTTGCACCAAACCATTACTGACTAAGTCTAAGGTATAAATGCTCGGAGACCCCTCTTTAGAAAGGGTGAATGCTAATTTAGAACCATCAGGTGACCATGAAGGTGCTCCATTAATGCCCGGATAGTCGGTCACTAAGCGTCGGTTACCACTTGCAATTTCCTGGATGTAAATGCCAGCATGATTCTTCTCAAATGAAACATAGGCAATTCGATTGCCATCAGGCGACCACGAAGGCGACATTATGGGTTCCTTGGATACGATTAAACTTCTAGGATCATACCCATCGATATCAGAAACCTCTAAACGGTATCGAACAGGAATATTGCGATTTTTTTCAACTACCACATAGGCAATATGTGTTGAAAAAATGCCTTTATCACCCGTCAATTTCTCATACACTAAATCACTAATATGGTGAGCGAGTTTACGCATGCCTTTATTTGGGACCATAAATTCTTTAGTGAGTAATTTAGCCTCTGCGCTGTCCTTACGAGCACTGTTGGTGTCTACTAACTGGAAATTAACTTGATACTTTCCATCAGGTGTTGGCCTCACTGTTCCCACCACGACGTTATCCATGCCTAATTTTTGCCAGGTGGCTGCATTTACCTGCTCAGCATTTTGCGGTTTTTCTGAAATCTTTGCCCGATCAAGAACGTTAAAACGCCCACTATTTTGTAGATCTGCATTAATTATTGCGGACATATCCAGTAGTTCTGTCGATGATGCATTGCCATCAAACGGAACAATAGCTATAGGGATGGTACTCTTTACCCCTTGAGTTAACTCCAAATCTACCGCTGCATGTGAAGGTGACCAGACGGCTAAGAGTAAGTAACCCGTAATTTTTAATAATTGATGCAATGTGATGACCTCCAGTATGTGGCTAGAGCTAACTTGAAATTATACCCTGCGGCCGAAAAGTTAACCTCAGCGCCCTAAAATTGTCAAATAATTCTGAATTTTCTGGGACCGGCAGCGGCGATGCCTTCATAATGGCATTTCTAGCCGACCGATCTAAAGTAGCATCCCCGCTTTCTTTTAGTACCTCGACATTGAGCACTATGCCGCCTGGTCCTACGTGCACTAAGAGTTGGCAAGCCAGGGTTTTATCCTCAACATCCGGTATCATCCATTTACGACTGATAGTCTGAATTATCATCTGCTTATATTTATCTATTTCGCCTTCTTGGGCTTGAATGGCTTGCGCCTCTCCCATTTGTTTTTTTTCTGCGCTAAGTTGCTCTTCTAAATTTTCTGATGTCTCATCACTTGATTCATTGGCTTTTAGATTTTTGGAAATTGGATTAGGAGTAACACTTTTAGACTCGGAAGCCAATTCATTTTGCAATTGCCGCGCCTCTTCTTCTCTTTGTTTTTTGGCTAGCTGTTCTTCTTTCTTTTTTAAATCGGTGGCTTGTTTTTCTTTTTGTTTTTTTAAAGCAAGTTTTTCCTCCAACTTGGGTTCTTGTAACGCCAAAGTTGGTTGCTGAGGTAAAGGTGCCTCTTTTGGTTTTACGCTATTCACAGGCGGTTTAGACTCTTCCTGTTGAGCACTATTAACCGGGGGAGATTCTTGCTCTTTAAGCGCCACTTGCTCTATATGACGGATTTCATTTTGTGAAGGAGCCGTAACCTTAGGGGCAGGCGGCGGGGGTGGGGCAGCGGTGGCTTGTTGAAGCTCCTTCTCATTAATCGCTACCGCCTTGACGATATTGACGTTTTTAACAGCCACGGTTTGGGTCGGACCGAAATGTAAAAATAGCAATAAAAATAGTGCGAAGTGGAGTAACACCGAGATAATTATTGGAATTTTATACGACTGTTGCATACCAACCTCTAATAAACAAAGACGGAGAGGACGCTACTATTCAACCAAATTGCGACCGACACTTACACCTTTACGGTGAGGGTTCATCTTGAGTAATCAAACCCACACTTTCAGCACCCGCTTGTTGCAGTAATACCATGGCTTGTATGACTTTATCATACGCAACATGCTTATCACCTTTCACAAAAACGCTTCTAGATTCGCCTTGCTGCTTGCTCAGCAGTAGCGCCGCCGAGACACTATCTTTTAGGGTAGGCGCGGCCACCTCCTGCTCAGGTTGCGCGGAAATATTTAAAAAATACTGACCCGTGCTATTAACGCTGACGATGATGGGTTCTTTTTGTTGCGTTAGAGGTTTTGCGGCTGCATTGGGCAATTCCACATTGACTCCCTGAGACAAAAGTGGCGCTGTTATCATAAAAATAACTAATAAGACCAGCATTACATCGATGTAGGGAACGACATTAATTTCAGCCATCGGTTTACGATTAGATCTCATCTTAAGCCTCATTCATACGTTTATTTTCAGGCACACCTTGGCGATGAAGGATACTCGTTAGTTCTTCTAAAAATGTATGATATTGATTGGAAAGACGATCCACGACACTCGCATAGCGGTTATACGCAATTACGGCAGGGATAGCCGCAAATAGTCCCATTGCTGTTGCGATGAGGGCTTCGGAAATTCCCGGAGCTACCATTGAAATAGTCGCTTGCGAGACTTGCCCTAACGCTTGGAATGACGTCATGATTCCCCAAACGGTCCCGAATAAACCGACATAAGGGCTTGTTGAGCCGACGGTGGCTAAAAAGGATAATTGATTTTCAAGCTTATCATGTTCTCGCGCATGGGCAACACGCATCGCTCTTTGGGCGCCCTCCATTACTGCATCGAAATGTAAACCGCGTTGACGTAGGCGCAAAAACTCATTAAACCCTGAAAAAAATATACTTTCCAAGCCCGTTAATTCTTGTTTGCGGCCCTCTAAACCGTTAAATAATTGGCTTAAATCTGCACCTGACCAAAATTGATTTTCAAATTCATTCAAACCAGAACGTGCTTTTTTGAGTAGCATCGATCGCTGAAAGATAATGCCCCATGAGACGATTGAAGCAGAGGCTAACAAGAGCATAACCACTTTAACGACAGGGCCTGCATTTGCAATAAAAGACCATAAACTAGGATCGGTATTCATTGCCTATTCTCCAACAATTCAGGCGGCATTGCTTGTGGCCGCAATTTATTATTAACGCACACAACTTCGATAGTGGCTCTGCAATATTCGGTAGATGGATCTACCTTACTTCTAATAATTTGAAGATAAACTTTGGAAACTCGTCTCATACTAATGACCGTGCTAATAATTTCAAGTTCGTCATATAAACGAGCGGCAGATAAATACTTTATCTCTATTTTTTTAATGACAAAAAAAATGCCTTCTGAAAATAAATGGTCAATTCGTAGTCCTAAATTCCATAACCAGGCTAATCTGGCGCGTTCCATGAATTTAATGTAATTAGCATGATGGACAATACCAAATGTGTCAGTATCTTCAGAATAAACCTGCAGGTTAAATGTGAATGTTTTCATTTGACCTAACTCAGCTGCACCTGTCACCGTTTTAGACTCCATCATTAAATAATTGAGCCTGTTCTATTAATCTATCTTTGGGCATTTCTAACCCAAAATGCAAGTAGGCATGTTTTGTGGCCATCCTTCCTCGTGCAGTGCGCTGCAAAAAACCTTGCTGAATAAGAAAGGGTTCTAAAACATCTTCAATCGTGCCACGCTCTTCACCAATCGCCGCAGCAATGCTATCGATTCCTACAGGACCTCCTTCGAATCGATCAATGACAGCCAACAACAACTTTCGGTCCATCATATCAAACCCATGCATATCTACATCGAGCAGATTTAATGCTTCTTCGGCCACGCGTCCCGATATCTTACCATCCGCCTTTACCTCGGCATAATCCCGGACACGTCGCAACAATCGATTAGCAATACGCGGGGTTCCTCTCGCCCGCCGAGCAATCTCGTTGCCTCCGTCTTCATCTAGATGCAATTTTAAAATTTGAGCCGACCGTGTAACAATCTTTGTTAAATCATCTATTTGATAGAATTCCAGACGCTGCACAATTCCGAAGCGGTCTCTAAGTGGCGATGTTAACAGACCTGCACGCGTCGTCGCTCCGACTAGCGTAAAAGGGGGAATATCTAATTTAATTGATCGGGCAGCGGGCCCTTCTCCAATCATAATATCTAATTGATAATCCTCCATAGCAGGATAGAGTATCTCCTCTACATAAGGACTCAAACGATGAATCTCATCTATAAATAAAACATCGTTAGGTTCTAAATTGGTAAGTAAGGCGGCTATATCTCCTGCTTTTTCCAACACTGGCCCTGAAGTTTGTTTAAGCGAAACGCCCATTTCGTTGGCAATGATGGTAGCCAATGTCGTTTTACCCAGGCCGGGAGGACCAAAAATTAATACATGATCTAACGCTTCCCTGCGATTGCGGGCCGCTGTAATAAAAATCTCCATCTGGGTTTTAACACTTTGCTGACCGATATATTCTGCAAGTTTCTTCGGTCGAATTGCTCTATCGATGGCTGCTTCGTCATTCTGTAAGCTGGCGCTTATTAGACGATCCGTTGTTATCATTCTTGCCTCCTTTTAGAGTGCTTTGTAAAGCAAAGCGAATTAACTCTTCTGCTGTTTGATATTCTGCATCAACTAACGAAATTAATCTGCTGCCCTCTTGAGGTTTAAAGCCCAATGCAACCAACGCACTCAAGGCGTCTTGCGTGAGGCGATCGCCTTTTTCTTTCGATGTTAAAAGATCCATCTCTATGGGCTGAAAACCCCAATCTTGTAAGCGGTCACGCATTTCTATCATTAGTCGTTCTGCAGTTTTCTTTCCTACACCAGGGATATGCGTGAGCGCATTAACATCATGATCCAGTATACACCGGACGAATTGATTAGGATCAATACCGGATAAAATGGCAAGCGCTAACTTGGGGCCAACGCCACTCACTTTAATCAATGAACGAAATAGTGCACGTTCTTGTTCTTGATAAAAACCATATAAAACCTGGGCATCTTCACGCACTGCAAAATGGGTATACAAAAAAACTTCCTGCCCTACCTCGGGCAATTGATAGAAGGTAGACATCGGTGCTTGGCATTCGTATCCGATGCCATGCACCTCAATCACCAACATGGGAGGTTTTTTGAATTGCAGTGATCCACGAAGAAAACTAATCACGGTATAAAACTCCTTGGTGGCTTGCATGACAAATTGCAATTGCTAATGCATCCGCGGCATCGCTTTGAGGTATATCAGAAAGACAGAGCAACATCTTGATCATATGTTGAATTTGATCTTTTTTTGCATCGCCATATCCCACCACCGTTTTTTTAATTAGGCGAGGGGCATATTCAGCGAGCTGCAATTTAAAGTTTGCCACGGCAACAAAGGCCGCACCACGTGCTTGTCCTAGTTTAAGAGCAGAGTCTGCATTAGCTTTAAAAAAAATTTTCTCAATGGCAACTTGGCCAGGATTAAATTGTTGGATAATGGTAGTGAGGCCATTGTAGATCTGGTAGAGCCTATCACTTAAGGCGTCACCCTTTGTTTTAATACAGCCACTGGTAACATAACGATGATGATTTCCGATTACTTCAATGACACCAAAACCAGTTATGCGGGAGCCGGGATCAATTCCGAGAATAATCATTTTATTCCTTTGAAGTTCTATTTTTCCAGCTGGGCGAGTGTTGCTTCATTAATATCAGCATTGGAATAAACATTTTGCACATCATCTAAATCTTCCAGCATTTCGATGAGCTTCATCATCTTTTCAGCATTATCTTTGTTTAGCTGAACTTCAATAGAAGGCAACATGGTGATATCACTTTCTTCTGGTTCGAGCCCAGCGGCAGTAATGGCATGATGCACAATTTCATAATTTTCCGGACTGCTAAACACGTCAATACTACCATCAGTGTGCGTGCAAATATCATCAGCACCTGCTTCAAGCACTATTTCAATCAGTTTGTTTTCATCAATTTTAGGAGCAAACGTAATTAACCCTTTTTTATTGAATAAATAGCTTACGGAACCCTCCGCACCTAAATTACCACCGCATTTAGAAAAAGCATGGCGAACATCTGCTACGGTTCTATTGCGATTATCGGTAAGACAATCGACTAAAACTGCGACTCCCCCCGGACCATAACCTTCATAGCGTATTTCTTCCATATCGTCTTGATCAGTGCCAACTCCGCGCTTAATAGCGCGTTCGATGGTGTCCTTGGTCATGTTTTGACCCAATGCTTTAAGGATCGCCGTTCTTAGCCACGGATTAGACTCAGGATCCTCGCCCCCTCTTCGAGCGGCAACGGTGATATTGCGAATTAATTTTGTAAAGAGTTTGCCGCGTTTAGAGTCTTGAGCTTTTTTCCTGTGTTGGATATTTGCCCACTTGCTATGCCCCGCCATTTAAGAAACCTCCACCCGCATTATGCCTCTGCCATTACTTTTCTGAGTTTCAAACCCAATTCCAGTAATTGCTCATTGGTAACCTCAGCAGGTGCTCGGGTTAATGGACACTGGGCTGATTGGGTTTTCGGAAAGGCGATGACATCTCTAATGGATTTACTTCCGGTCATTAACATCACTAAACGATCAATACCGAAGGCAATTCCTCCGTGAGGAGGACACCCAAATTTTAATCCTGAAAGTAAATGATCAAATTGAGCATGCGCCTGTTCCTCGGATAATCCGAGTAATTTAAACACCGCACTTTGTAATTTGATATTATCAATTCGGATGGAACCTCCCCCAACCTCGATACCATTTAGCACCATGTCGTATGCCCGAGAGAGGCATTCGCCGGGATTATCAAGTAATGCTTTAGGATCATTCACTGTAGGCGCGGTGAAAGGATGATGTAATGACTCCCACCTTTTCGCCGTTTCATTTAGAGAAAACATGGGGAAATCGACAATCCAAATAGGACGCCAGCCACCTTCCACCATGTTTCTATCATGACCCAACTTCACGCGTAGAGCGGCTAAGGAATCATTTACCACTTGCGCTTTATCTGCAGCAAAGAAGAGGATATCGCCTGACTCAGCCTGTAATCGTTCTAGCAGCCTTTGGATGATGGGCTCAGGTATGAATTTTAAAATAGGAGATTGCAAGCCTTCTAAGCCGTTGTTTATATCGTTCACCTTGATATAAGCCAGGCCCTTTGCGCCATAAGTCGCTACAAATTGGGTATAATCTTCAATTTCTTTACGACTTAAATCAGCACCTTTAGGTAGACGAAGTGCCGTCACGCGACATTTGGGATCATTAGCAGGTTCTGCGAACACTTTAAACTCTACGTCTTGGAACAAGTCTTTGACTTCAACGAGTTCAAGAGGAATACGTAGATCTGGCCGATCAATTCCAAAACGTTCTACGGATTCCGCATAGGTCATTTTGGGGAAAGGATCCGGCAATGCGATACCTAACATCTCCAAAAACAGCTTGCGGATCATTTTTTCCATCAATACTTGTATGGTGTGTTCATCGATAAAGGACATCTCAATATCAAGCTGAGTAAATTCTGGCTGACGATCAGCACGTAAATCTTCATCTCTAAAACATTTCACCACCTGATAATATCGATCCATCCCAGAAACCATCAATAGCTGTTTAAAAATTTGTGGTGACTGAGGTAGCGCATAAAAACAACCCGGATTAACTCGACTAGGGACCAAGTAATCACGCGCTCCCTCAGGGGTTGATTTTGTTAAGAAGGGGGTCTCAATATCAATAAAATCTAGCTCATCTAAGAAGCGACGCATAATTTGAATCGTTTTTGCTCGAAACACAATGCGACTGGCCATTTCGGGTCGGCGTAAATCGATATAGCGATAGCGCAATCGGATGTCTTCTCCAATATCTTGAAATTCATCTATTCTAAAAGGTGGCGGTTCTGCTGCATTTAAAATCTCTATCACGTCTGCAATGACTTCTATTTTGCCCGTCTTCAGCTCATTATTGACAGTGCCTTCGGGACGATGCTTAACTTTACCTATCACCTTGATGACATATTCGCTACGCAGTGTTTCAGCAATCTTAAAAACGTCGGGGCGGTTAGGATGCGCAACAATTTGAACCAGTCCCTTGATATCGCGCAGGTCTATAAAAATAACTCCGCCATGATCACGACGTCGATGCACCCACCCACATAATTCAACTTTTTCATCAATTAATGATTCATTTACCTGACCGCAATAATGGCTTCGCATAATATTATCCTGTTAAATAGATTCTTTATTTGTCCGCAGCATTTGTTCTGCCATGAATGGCGGAAGCACTACACCGAGAGAAATCACATATTTAAGCGCCTGATCAATGCTCATTTTCAATTCTACGACTTGCTGCTTAGGAACGAGCAGTAAAAACCCCGCCGTGGGATTCGGTGTGGTAGGCACAAATACCGTTACTAACTCCCCCTGCGCTTGGCTCCCCGGCAAGGTAATACCTGCTCCAGTTTGAAAGCCAATCGTCCAGACATCTTTACGAGGATACTCAATTAATAGTACCTTTCTGAAAGATTCTCCCCCCGGAGTAAATAACGTATTTAATACTTGTTTCACCGCAGTATAAATGGATCTAACCAAGGGAATGCGCGCTAATAATCCTTCCCACAAACCCAAAAACCAATGCCCAATAAAATTGGTTACTAACATGCCAGTCAACAACACAATGGCTAAGGTAAAGATAAGACCCAGCCCAGGAATATGAACGCCTAGCAACACATCGGGATGCAAACCCTTTGGCAATAACGACAAACTTTGGTCAACCAAGTTAACCATGAATTTGATAATGAGCAGGGTTGCCCAAATGGGTAATAAAACTAAAAGGCCAGCAATAAAATAACGACGAATCATTTTAGCCCTTATTCTGAGTCAGAAGGCGTCGATTTGACTTCGGGTTTTTTCTCACTACCCCCTTCAGTTGAAGAAGGGGCAGCCTCTTTGGCTTTTGAGGGATTGCCACTATTTTTAAAATCAGTCGCGTACCATCCCGTCCCTTTTAATTGGAACTGTGTAGAAGAAATGACTTTCTCGAGGCTATTTTTACCACATTTTGGACAATCCGTTAAAGGAGTATCAGACATTTTTTGTAAAATTTCTAAGTGATCGCCACAAGATTGGCATTTGTATTCATAAATAGGCATAGCTTAGGACTCCTCTATTTTTTTAACCTCAGAGATACCGGGTATTAATAAGGTGTTTAGAAAATTTTTCAATGGTTTAATTGCATGCTAGAGTAACATAATTAACCCTAAACTAAGTCGAGAAAAAAATGCGGACCAGCCAATATCTTTTAGTGACTCAAAAAGAAACTCCTGCAGATGCAGAAATAATCAGCCATCAGCTTATGTTGCGCGCCTGCATGATTCGTAAATTAACGTCGGGTATTTATACCTGGTTACCTCTTGGGCTGAAAGTACTTAGAAAAGTAGAGAATATTGTCCGTCAAGAAATGAATCGCATTGGGTCACTCGAACTATTGATGCCAGCCATTCAACCATCAGAATTATGGCATGAAACAGGTCGCTGGGATCAATTTGGCACTGAACTACTAAAAATAGAGGACCGCCATCATCGCCAGTTTTGTTTTGGTCCCACCCATGAAGAAGTTATTACAGATCTCGTCCGAAGAGAGCTCCGAAGTTACAAACAATTACCGCTGACGCTATATCAAATTCAATCCAAGTTTAGAGATGAAATTCGCCCACGATTTGGTGTAATGCGAGCGAGAGAGTTTATGATGAAAGACGCTTACTCCTTCCATATCGATAGCCCATCACTTGAAAAAACCTACAATGATATGTATGGGGCTTATGCCGCCATATTTACACGATTAGGACTTAAGTTTAGAGCCGTATTAGCTGACACTGGGAGTATTGGCGGCAGCTATTCACATGAATTCCATGCTTTAGCTGAATCAGGCGAAGACCTTTTAGCCTTCAGTGATAGCGGCCCCTACGCAGCAAATATCGAACGCGCGGAAGCATTTATTGAAAACACGCCTCAAGAACCCACCGGCGAAAAAGAAATTGTCGCTACGCCCGGTAGTTACACTGTTGAAGAAGTAAGTAATTTCTTACAAATTCCGCCCACAAAAATACTTAAAACATTATTGGTAACCGGCAGCAACGATGACATTATTGCCTTAGTATTGCGTGGAGATCATGAATTAAATCCGGTGAAAGTTTCAAAAATTACCGAAGTAGCACAACCTCTGCAACTGGTGAGTCCTGAAGTCATAGTTAAGCAGTTGGGCTGTAAACCAGGATCGATTGGACCGATCAATCTCCCTTTTAAAGTAATAATTGATCGTGATGCAGCCCTCGTTGCAGATTTTGTTTGTGGCGCTAATGAAGATGACAAACATTTTAAGAATGTGAATTGGAAACGTGATCTCGATTTACCACAAATCGCTGATCTGCGCTTTGTTGTCGCCGGTGACCAAAGTCCCGATGGGCTAGGGAACTTACAATTTGCAAGAGGAATTGAGATCGGTCATATTTTTCAACTCGGAAATAAATATAGCCAAGCCATGTCAGCCACCGTCCTAGGGGAAGATGGCAAGGCAGTGGCGCTTATGATGGGATGTTATGGCATTGGTGTGTCGCGTATTGTTGCAGCGGCTATCGAACAAAGCCATGATGAGCGGGGCATAATTTGGCCACTCGGCATGGCGCCTTTCCAGATAGCATTAGTTCCGGTCAACATGTACCGTTCACCCGACGTAAAACAGGCGGCTGAAAAAATTTATGAAGAACTCTCAACTGCAGGGTGGGAAGTTTTATTTGATGATCGCGATGAACGTCCCGGCGTGATGTTTGCTGATATGGATTTAATTGGAATTCCACATCGTCTCGTTATTAGCGAGAAAAGTCTGAAAGAAGGCCTCATTGAATACAAAGGGCGTACTGATGAAAAACCTTCTTTTCTACCTATCAGTAATTATCTTTCGGAATTAAATCCGGAGATGGTTAGCCCGATAATCGATTAACCCTTACTCATCCCTTTTATCGGTGCTGCGGCCCACTTCTTGAGGGATAGCTTGCTGTTCTTTTGCAACGGCTTGGGCCTTAGACCAGTTGACATAAGCCGCGCCCCTGCGTGTTATTGCTTTTTTGATTACCTGTTCTGCATCTTTATGATCAGGGTCAAGTGCTGCCAATACGCCATTTAGGGGTAGATGCGTTTCCAAATAGAGTTTGCTGTCTTTCCAGCCTGCCTTATATGGGTAGTTAATGATTCGGACAGGGGAGCCATTGTGAGTCATCTCAAATAATTTTTTGATATCTTCCGGATACATTCGAATGCAACCTGCGCTACTTCTGCGGCCCACTCCGCTAGGATCATTAGTCCCATGAATCAAATAAGTATGATTTGATAAACGCATCGCATAATCCCCCAGTGGATTTTCAGGACCCGGAGGCACTTCTTTAGGGATAAAAACACCTTCTTTTGCGCGCGCTTCTCGAATAGATTCAGGGGCATGCCAGGTGGGAAGAGGCGTGCGTTCAATAATAGTCCATACGCCCAGTGGTGATTCCCATCCTTCGCGTCCAATCCCTACAGGGAAAACATGCACTTCACGTTTGTTGGTAGGAAAAAAATATAGCCTCATCTCCACCAGGTTGATCACAAGGCCTGCCTTCGGAACATCGGGCAGCACATACTGACTGGGTATAATTAACACACTTCCAACTGGAGGCTCATCAGGGTTAACCCCTGGGTTGGCTTCTTCCACTTCACAATAACCCACATCATATCGTCTCGCGATTGAAGCAAAATTATCTCCCGGTTGAACGATGCCGGTGGTTATGGTGCCGACAACATCATTACTGCTACTTGGCAGTGCAAAATTAAGCGCAAAAATACTAGGCGCATTAAAAAATAAAATAATGACTAGGGCTCTAATAAATACTTTTCTTATTCTTGTCATGATTCAGCTTTAAAATCCTGCGTGATTACTTACTAAAATTACAGCGATTCTTTTCTCTTGATAAAAATCGCTTCCTTATCCTCTCCGGCTACATGAGCCACAACTGCCCCAAATAAAATAATTAACCAAGAGAGATATATCCAGACCAAAAAAATAGGAATTGCCGCCAAGGTGCCATACAACAATTCATAAGTAGGAAAATTTAATACATATAAACCAAAACCATACTTAGCAAACTCAAACAAAATAGTTGCAATTAAACCTCCAATCGCAGCATGGCGCACCAGTACTTTACAATTGGGCAAGGTGACATATAAAACGGTAAAGGCGATAAAAGTCAACAACCACGGAAAGTAAGCTAAGAGAAGTTTTCGTATTCCCA
Organism: Gammaproteobacteria bacterium; assembly: GCA_013697705.1. Taxonomy (NCBI): domain Bacteria; kingdom Pseudomonadati; phylum Pseudomonadota; class Gammaproteobacteria; species Gammaproteobacteria bacterium. The sequence goes on from JACCWJ010000008.1 coordinate 20,003, forward strand.
ACGATTCGGCCGTTCCTCCAATCAGTGGTAAAGAAAACAGATAACTGCTAATGGCGAATCCGATACCAATCAATATAGGCAAGAATGTAATCAGCCCCCAATACATCATAAAAGCGGTTAGACCATTGCGGGAACTTTTTACGTGCCAGATAGCATTAAATGCTTGTTCCATGTTAAGCACCATGACTACTGCCGTTACAACTAGAAAAATAATTCCAGTAGCGGAAAGATTCATTGCCTGGCTTGCGAACTTTTGTAAGTGAGCCTGTACAATTTCCGCCGAAGTGGCAACAAAATTTTGAAAAATGAAATTTTGTACCTCTGCTCCTAAATGTTTAAAAAACGGAAAAGCGGCCAAAACAGTAAAGCTCACTGTCATCAGCGGCACAATTGAAAGTAAGCTTGTAAAAGCAAGCGCCGCAGCGCGCAAAGAACAATTATCAAACATAAATTGTTTGATCACCTGTCGCACAAAACTCACCGTACCATGAAAAACAATCGCCAATGGCCGGGTAAAATAAGTTTTAAATTGTCTTTTCATAGTATTTGATTATGTGTATCGTTTCTACGACTTTAGTTTCTTAAGAGCGCGAAGTTTATCCGACCCTCATTCAGATTAAAAGGGGGAGATAAAATAGTTTGTTTGCTGGGGATAATTAGCGGTTAGAAATCATGAATCATAAGACCTGGAGTTGAGATGGGATACATATTAGTTTTGTACTATAGCCGTTATGGGGCCACTGCTAAAATGGCAGAATTTATAGCCAGAGGCATAGAAGAAACAGGCCGACTAGAGGCTAGGATTCGCACGGTTCCTCCGATTTCAACCACAGTGGAGGCTATAGAGGATCCTATTCCCGAAGCCGGACCACTCTATGCTACTCTCGAAGATTTAAAAAACTGTGCAGGCCTTGCCTTAGGAAGCCCAACCCGCTTTGGTAACATGGCCGGCGCATTAAAATATTATATAGACGGCACCAGTAGTTTATGGTTATCAGGCGCTCTAGCGGGCAAACCTGCTGCCGTATTTACTTCTACCTCCTCATTACACGGCGGCCAAGAAACCACTCTTATGAGCATGATGCTACCTTTATTCCATCACGGCATGTTATTGATGGGCTTACCCTATACTGAGCAAGAGCTGATGAGCACTACCAGCGGAGGAACTCCGTATGGGCCGAGCCATATCGCAGGCCTCGACAGTAAAAACCCACTATCAGAACAAGAAAAAAAGTTATGTATAGCACTCGGGAAACGCCTAGCCCTCACCGCCACCAAGTTGAGCTAATGAGCCTGTAGAGGCGAACGTCTCATCTTTGGCTGAATTTCAACGAAAAAATAAAAGAAAATTGCTCACATACTTGAGTATGCTGCGCTTTTTCTTTTATTTTTTCGTTGAAATTCAGCGCAAATCTGGACGTTCGTGCCAGGTATAAATAGTTTAGATCGTTACGGGATTTTCTCCCCGGGAGGGGAGAAGATGTTGGCTAGTTAATGGGTTGTCCGCCTTTCTTCATGCATTGTTCTGAACTCATATAAATCCAGCCCTTTCCTTTACAGGAGTTTTGGCCGGCGCAGGAATTTTTATTCTTTTCCCCGCATTGCGCTTTTCCTCGACAGCTATTAACGCCATAACATTTTACTGGCTTAGCTGCGCCTGACACTTTTTCAGCTGCAAAAGAGTGAGAGGTAAGTAATAAGCTCGCTGCTGTAGCTAACAAGATTCCTTTCGTTAAACGCATTCTGATCTCCTTTTAAAATCCACCTTATTAGTTTAGCCCATTCTAAATGAGAAACTGTGAAGTTTCGTCTTTGTGTTTTTTCAGATATTCCATGAAAGGTGTACCGCCTGTACCGATGCCAGTCGGATTAGCAAGGGAGGTTTGACTCTGCTTCTGTATATAGTGCGCTGCAAAATTTAAATGTGTTTGGCGAAAACGTGCGAGCAAGTTAATACCCGCATTATAATTTTCGCGTAAATTTATATCATCCTTATGGCTCGTCAAGATGTATTCACGTATGGAAACGTTTTGTTCTATTGTGCCAATAAAATCACGATGCGCTACGGGCATATACTCGCGCATTTCCGCCAAATATAAACGAAGTGGATCAGGACGATGCTCAATTCCAAAGAGTGCATCGAACGAAGGAATGATTGAACTTTGAGCTCCTGTTTCACCTCTAAATTGTTGAGGTTGATTATCAAAAACTTCAACTCCCTCATAAATCACCCCGAGTGGTAAGGCAGGATTATCTTTCCAACCATGAATGTATGGTCGCACCCGATTGTAATAAATATAGGGGTCACAATGCTCTGTCATGCGATCTAAGGTGTCACACATTTTTTCCAAGTGTTGAATGATTTCTCCCAGATATTGCGCTACCAATGTTTCATTTTGCTGGTTGATAGCTTCTTGCAGTGGCAAAAAAAGTTGTAATGCTTGTGATGCTTTCATTTCAATATCTATATGCACTAATACAAACCACTCCTCATCTATTCCTCCTAAAAAATTTTGACTAAGAACAATATTTCCCAGTTCAATAGGACGATTAACATCAAGGCGTCGCCAGTTATTCAAAGCATACGAGTCATAAGAGAGAACGGGCGGTCGTCCTAATTTTTGAGAAACCTCAAACCAGGGAATGGCAATTGAAGCCGGGATTTTATCGGGACATTTTTTTTCGCCCCATATATAAGCATGTCCAAAAAAGGAAAGCAGCATCATTGCCCGCGAAAGTTCCGGTGCAGATTGTAGTCTCGCAACTGACAAGATAGGCATATTTTCAAAAGTCGTTTTTAGATGGTCGGACAAAAGTAACTTTGGCAACTCTTTTCCCAGTTCATCCCACCCCTGATAGTCACGAGGCAAGTCTGGAATGGGGTCATCGACAGGTAAAAAGCCACGCTCTAAATTTATGACGTGATTTTGCATCTACAATCCTTAATGAGTAGGTTTTAATTCAACAATTTATAGCAAAATAAAAAATGTGGCTGCACTCGTCTTCTCGCGATTTGTCCGCAGAATTCAGCAGATTCAAGACTTGATGCGCCGAATGACGCAGTCAGATATTATCTGTTTGCTAAAGAGCTGTTGCAAACAGCAATAGCTTAAGGTTAAGTTAAAAAATTTGCAAACAGTAATAAAAAATGTAAACATTTAGCGTTCCCAAACCCCCAATCCACCACATTATTCCAACTGTTACGGCTGTAAGATCTCATTTAAAACATAACAGGAGAAGTTATGCTGTCAAAACACCCTCAAAATCCTAAAAAATCTAGGATTCTGCCCAAGAATTTCAATAAACTCTCAACTAATAAGTTTTCTAGAGAATACCTCCTTACACATCTTGAAGATCCCTACGAAATTGTTGTCACCGCAGCCCAAAAGGGTGACCAGTTAGTATTGGATTTTTTACTTGAGCCTTCACCAATGAGTAAAGAAGAAATAGTAGTAAGGACAAATTATAACAATTACAAAAAACAATATGATGCCCTTCAACGAAGTATTATCGTGAGAGAGGCACAGATCATTGTAATTCTGCAACATTTTAACGAGCTCGGAGAAATGGTTCTATTACAAGATTACCCTCCCTCCATCAGTGATTATCTCGGGGAACATTACGATTTCTTTCTGGAGATTCAAACTCGCCTTTTGCGTAAGGATGATAGCTCAGATATAAGCAATGATAATAACGAAGATAATGCTGAAAACAATAATAAAAACGATTTAAGCGACATTAACATTAATGATCTGGTTTTTTTATTAGATCACCTAGTGCCATTCTGCAAACATTATGGAATTTTTAATCGGGTTAACAGCAATATAATATTAACAAACAAATTGACCTCTATATTAGATGACTTATTGATTTACTTCCGTGAAGAACATCAACAAATATTAGTGCAACAAAGCGAAGTTTTTCTTAGCGGCAAGATGATTGACCTCACCAATCCTTTACGGGCTAGGCTACATAAAGAATTTTCTCTTGAATTATCAACTGAATTTAGAGGCCTAAGCCTCCCCATGAATAGCCTAAACTTTACAGAAGGACTCAGCACCCTTGACAATCTTGCTTCTGACAAATTAGCAGCCACAAAGGCGCTGGGCGAGTTAATAAAATTACAGAAAACAATGATCGCTTCTTTCGAGAAAATCACCAGCAATAAACAACGTCTTCTAGCCAATCAGTTGCAAAAAAAATCACTTCTTCTTCAAAAAATATTTGATGCTAGTTTTTCCGCTTTCGACTTTGAAAAAATGACGTTGGTTAGCAATAAACTTAGCGATAAAAATATCAGAACCACCTATCGTGACAGAATCACTGGAGATAATTTAATTCATATTGCAGCAAAAGAGGGCAAGTTTGAAACCGTTCTTTTTTTAATAAACCGAGGAGTAGATTACTCCGCTAAAAATCGACGAAATATTCCGGCTATTGATGTCTCTTCTAGAACGGGTAATACCTTGCTGCATCATCTCACGCAAAAAGGGGAGTTCGACTTGGCCTGGAAATTCCTTCAAGGAAAAGCAAATCCTAAACTGTTAAATAATATGAACTTGAACATTTTAGATATTATCTTTGAGGGCAAAACACTTATTCATTTTTTTTTAGAGAAGTTAAAGTTCAAAAACAGTGACGCAGAAGAGCAGATTGTAATAAATTTAGTCACCGCCTATCCTCGGTTTTCAGTATTACTTTGGAAAAATAGTTTACAACGCACAGCTTATGACACAATTTTAGAGCTTCCCGAGACGATAGCTACTCGTATTCTTGATGCATTTTACAATGCCAGTATAAAACTGACATTTGGAAGCGGCTTTCAACAAATGATTAACATCGCTTTATGCACGCATTTTCGAAACCTGCGCAAGCTCAATCCTAATTTACTCGTAAGGTGTATCGACAAAATATCGGGCACAAATAATAGAGCAACTGTACATCTGACATTTCTACACACATTACAGAAACATCTATTAGAGGCTGTTAATAAAAAATGTGACGCTGATTTATATACACACCTAAATGAGGCGAGGCTTTTCATTAATGTGATGCCTAAAAAATTGTCAGATAACTATATTGTTCCCTTAGAGATAGTATTCGCCTTAAGGCAGGTGACACAAAGAAGACTGTTAAAAAACCAAGAAGAAAAATATTTTATAGAGAATGGAAAGCCTCTTAATTCTGCTTCGAGCTACTTAAAAATAGCCAACAATATGAATGTGTCTTTAACAGACAAACCAAATCAACACGTGACTTCTAAAAGAACTGAACAAGGCGCAGTGTATTCAGCCCCCCTTCGTCATTCTAGAGGACGAAAAAATCTTAACCTCATTATCACTGAAGCGCAAAATAAATGCCCCGACCCATTGCATTGGTTTGATCAGATAGCGCCCAAAAAATAGTTAACAATAGGTATGACGTCATTCGAGAGATATCTGGGGAGTCGTCTGGGCATAAAACGAAGACATAAACCGAAACCAGGTTATGCCTTCCATTTCATGCGTAAGCTTGAGCTTGAGCTTGAGCTTGAGCTTGAGATAACTATAAGGTAGTAGGTGAAAGCGATGTTGAATTATCCTTCTCAATCTCCATTCTCTTGGCACCATTATCTGAATTTTTTGGGTTCAGAAACGTTCCCGGATAAATATTCTTCGAATTATAGTTGTTGTTATTGTTATTTTGAATTTCAGGGATAGATTCTGAAACCAGCTTACCATTAACGCTGCTCGCCAAATAATTTCGGGTCAAGCTATGACGTATTCCTGACAACGCCCTGGTAATTTCCTTCTCTCCCTCAGTATTGTCATGAACAATCCGCGCATAAGGTTCTATCGCATGTTGAAATAGTTGCTGAATAGAAGACTGGTGTTCGCTATCACACTTAACATACTCAATCACCGAAGTTTGTTTAACTATAGCATCAATCTCAGCTTGTGAAATTTGCTCGGTAGCTGACATTCCTTCAATTTGTACCAATAATTTTTTCTTAGGCGATGCAGCAGATGCCTCGACCAGTGGATTCCACACGGTTGCAATATCAGCCAACGAATCAGGGGCTTTTGCCGAAAAGCAAAGCAAATAACTGTGGGAATTTTTAATTAAATCTGCAGTTAATTTGTTCCAATTGTCACTTCCAGACGTGTCGTATACGTCTAAGAAATAGGTATTGTTATCAACCTCAACGTTCATCTGATATGTGCCAGAGGTGGTCGGCACCGACTCGCTAGGGGCAGAGTTGAAAAACCTATCAATAATTTTGGTTTTACCTACTAACCCATTTCCCAATATACTAATCTTATAGGTGTTTATACCTGGCAGCGAAATGATTGATTTATTCTCTTGTAACAAATTTTCTAGAGCAGCTACACCGCTGGCTTTTAAATCATTCTCAAGGATGCTTAACCGACGTAAAGAAGGATGCGCACTTAATACTTCATTCAAAGAAAATATATGAGAATCATTTAATTCATTATTCGATAGGTCTAGGGATTCCAGGGTGGTATTATTTTTTAAAAACACTAACAATTGCTGCCACACATCCTCGTCAGGTAATGTACCCATCATATTAAGTGAAACAATATTGTACGCTGGCTCTAACAGTCTGCTAAGCGATTGAGGTAATAATTTATCGAAAGCTAGGTCTATATGTAACTTCACATCCTTTCTTCCACTGATACCCTGTGCAATGCTTGCCATGCTATCAACATTTATCATACTCAGTGTGAGTTGGAGCAGATTTGTATTACTATGAAGGCTATCAATGACCGAGATAGGAGTTTTTTCCATAAGCTCCTTATGTTGTATGTGATCACTTAAATCGACCTCATCTAGCATGCTTATCAAGTCTAAAGTTAACTTGAAAGTAGAATTTTTTTTCCCTCGACTGATCAGTTCTTTCTCACGCACCCGTCTCAGTCCATCAAAAGTTTCTCGCTTCTTTTGCTCTTGTCTAGATATTCTGATTGTTTGTAAAGTGGCACTTTTTTTTGGGGTGGCAGGCTTGTTATTTCGTTTTTCCCACAAAATCTGCATAATCTCAGTCCTTATAATTGGTTTATTAGAAGTGCAGTAGACACCCATTACCTAGATTCGATACATGAAGTGTAACGGGTATAATCACGCGGTATTCTATATTTTTTTGGCAAACTCTCAAATGATTATTATTCAACGGAAGGTTGAAATGTGATGTAGATAGCAGGTAAGATTCGGCAACAAATCTTTAAGGTGCGAAAGTGGTTTCAGTATTAGGATTGTTTGCAATGACGTAAGGATCAACGCCATGAAGAATGGTTTGCAGTATTTTGGTTTCGTTGATCAGCACCATCCTAACCATACCCTCTGCCTTGGTTTTGTTTAAATTATGCCTTAACTCTTCAGTCACATCTTCCCTGACTATCGCTGTATTGATCTCAGAAAGGCGCGTGTCTGTTTCAATTAATTCTTGTTCTACATCTAGACTTCCCAACTGCTCCATCAAGCTATGGATAGGAGAGCTATGATTAAAAATTCCGCCATTCAAAATACTTAAAGTGATGTACTCACTCGCTTTAACGAAATTTCTTTCAATTAACTCTAAGTCATCTTGATCCATCGTATATCCCGCAAGATAATTATTAGCCATGTAAGAAGTAATAAGGTAATTACTCTTATCACCACTCTCAAATACTTGCAGAAAAATCTCCTTTTTTTGAATAGGATCGAGTGTCGCATCCAACTTGATCAAATAAATTTTTGCAATATAACATGCAAAAGACTCATAGATATCCTTACTTTTTTTTGCTTCGAGCACCTCGAGGAAATCTCTCATGGTCTCTATTGACATGCTATCAATATCGCATAAACGCAATGCCAGATAATTTTTGGGCGCATTAAATTTGGCTTTTTCAGATTGATCTAGATTAACCATCTCATTGGCACAATAATCTATTACAAATGGATTGCCACTACGAATCAAATTGGTAATAGCTTCGATGTCTTTTGTGGTGAATATTTTTTCTATCATTTTATGCTGTTGACGCAAAAATTCTATAAAGCGTGGTGAGGCAGCACCCTTCTTATAACCATCAATAATTTCAGAATAAAGGTTATGTAGTGCTTTGGGCGGCAGATTTAGTGAGGGCTGGGTTAATGCAAATCCTTCAGAACAACATCTAATAATGGCTTCGGGAGAAGCACTCTCGTCTTTTAAAAGAGCATTCAGCATGACGAAACACATATTTGCCCTGGTTTCACCACTTACTTTAGCGATCTGTTGTTCGGTTAAGCTCTTGAAAAACTGAAATGCTGGCATAGTTTTAATCTTATATAGCTAAATAGTTGATAGTCTTTAATCATTCACTCATCTTAAACACTATTATAACGTAGCAATATTAAGGGAGACTTATGCATCGATGTATTTTGCATCGATGTATTTTATGTATTTTAAGTGATTGCACCAACGCGCCTGATATATGTAGCCTGGATGTAGCGAAGCGAAATCCGGGGTTTTATAAGAGCACAAGATAACGACCCGGATTTCGCTTCGCTACATCCAGGCTACGAGAATTTGGTTATGTTAGGCGCTATTTAAATGAAATTACAGAATTGCGAGACGCGCGTTGCCCACGCTCCTAAGGTTATGTTAAGGAGGCTCATATATTATGTGCTAATCAAATATAATCAGTCCAACTGTAGGTTGTAGATATGCAAGATAACACCGGTGAGTTAAACCCGTCCTCTTCAGTAAATGATAAAGCTTCTTCGCCCCCTCATCAAGAAAGCCCTAAGCCGGTGGCGGGCACCAAACACAAAAACGATGAGTCTGATGAGCAAGAAAGTAATAAAACGCCACGCTTAGGTCCAAATTCTATCCCGCGGGAAAAAATCGAAGCCCCCTTCTTACGCAAAACAACTCCTGTTAAGAAGACCTTAATGCCTTTAAACACTTCTTTTCAAGCAACCACGAATAAATTTTTAGCGCAAAAACGTCAACAGATGATTGAACAAAAAACCGCGCAGGGATTAAACAACAACAACAACAATAACTCCATAATTTTCAACCCACCGAACTCTATTCCTGCTTCAATACAGACCGAAATTAACCTATCTGAAATAGATGTCTTAAAGAATGCACACCTATCTTTATCCCGCTTTCTAGCTGAGATTGAGCGTAATCAAAATACTTTTGAGCCAAAGCCGGGAAAGAAAGTAGAGATTAGAGACTATCAATTATCGCGCTTAAAAAAATTCTGCGAATCAAACCCAGAAAACCCCAAATTATTTGATATGCCCACTGGCACAGGAAAAACAGTTGTGATTGCAACGCTAGTAAGGGGCATGCTGCCTCCCGTAGCTCCCAAAAAATCTGTGCGGATATTAATTGTTGTTTCGCGCAAAGCATTAGTGAAACAGACTAAAGATCAACTCAAAGAAAAGGCGCCTCACCTCAAAGAGAAGGAAGTAACAGCCTTTTCCCCCACCAATGAAAGTTGGAAAACAGCGAATGTGGTTATAATTACTTACCAGTCTTTATTTAAACGGGTTCAAATGTTTTTTCCTGAAGATAAAAAGCAGCGTCGTTTTGATATCATGTTCGGTGATGAACTACACAATGCATTATCAGAAAAATGGGTAGCAAAAATAGACTATATACTTTTGCGGGCTCCAATTGTTGGGTTTACAGCAACAGCTGACTACGATAATGACCAAAAAAGTGGCAAAAGCAGCGTCTATGATTTGCTGCACTTTTCTGAGGAGCGCCCCAATCCAATTCCAAAGATGACTATATTAGAGGCGATTGATTGTAAAGCCGTTGTACCGGTGCGAACGGGAATCTTGTATATCGATACGAATTCCCGCGAAAATACCACAGTGAGTGGTGGAGATGTTCAGGAGCGTTTTGTAAATAAAACTGTATTTAATTTAGCAGCGGTTAAGACGTATTGCACGGAAGTAGATCCAAAAAATCGTATGCCTCTTTTTGGTAAGAATATAATGGTATTTTCTGCTGGGATTAAACATAGCAATAAGTTAGCGGATTTATTTAATCAGTATATCAAGCTCAAAGAGCACCCAACTTTACGGGCGGTGAGGGCCACCTTTTTAAAGAACATGCGCAAAGCACATGCCCTGCGCCAAGTTAAATATGACACGCATAAGAGTAAAAAAACTAAAATTAATCTTAAACGTGAATTCTATAACATAGAATTTGATGAAATGTTGGACCTTCTTGAAACGCGCGACTATGATGCGAAATATGAGAACCTATATAATCAGTATCGTTATGAAGTAGCTTGCTCAATCAATTCCAAATCCCCCTCTGCGAAACTTGCGATTAAAAAATTTAAAGCTGGCGGAATATTAGTCGCAGTAGGCACTAAGATGTTAACAGAAGGACTAGATGCTAAGGTAGTCGCCAGATTAAACTGGTCGTACACGGGTTCATTAGTAAACGCTCAACAACAGCTAGGACGTTTTGTGCGTCTTTCTATCGAAAATGATGTTGTGATGCCTAAAATTGGGTACAACATCGATGCAAAGCTCAGCAATATTCGCGGGCAAGTCTTAGCGCCACAGTGTTTGAATGGCAACTATTCTTATGGATCATTTGAAGAGCTGGATAACATTTTTAGCCGAGAGTTAGATCATTCCCTAGAACTGCGAGCAAGTGTAGAGAGACTGAGTCAAATAGATGCATTTTCCACAGTAAATTATGGACCAGTATCTTGGGAGCCACCATCCAATAATACTCTAACGACAACCATCGTCCCCACCTATTCTTCATCGAACATAAACCCACAAACGTTACGTCACGCACGAAACAAACATATTGACACTTTATCAAAGCAGTTAGAAAACTCTATGTTGGGCCTAGATAACAAAATGAAGGCAACCATGTCATTCATTTTGAATAATAATGTAACATTTAGTGAAAAGACAATTTCTACTACTCAAAAACAAAATACACGGCGAAAGACTGTTCGCCCAACAGTGACTCAACCAGAGTCTCATATTTCCTCTTCTCGAGATCAAGATGAGAATTGGATGGACCAAGAGCAGTTGAGTGTGCTTCAGCGCTTAGTTCGGCATTCGAATAAATTAATGGCATATTTTGACGAGATTTTTGATGAATTGCTGATGGAAAATAGTGATTCTGATGAAGATTATGAAGAGGATATAGCAGGTATAGAAGGAGAAGAGGAGAACCGAGCAGAAGATGAAGCGGCCAATGACACACGACGCAACCGGCCTGAAAAACGTGCTGTGCCACGATTAAGTGCTCAGAATGCAAGTTTAAAACGCATCATTGGAAATATTCGCAGACTGAAAAAAAATCTTAAAGAACTCGCGGGAGACTCACACAATGCTCCTCAAACATCCCACAGTGATGACAATAATAACGACGATATTAGTGTGAATGCAAATTTTGAATTCATTAGTGAGCGTTATGAAAAGGCACTTGAGCTCTGTGGGGACATGCAGATGCTCTTTAAGGATGAACAACTAGCTGTCGCTATTAATTTGCGCCGGATGCGCAACCAAAACAACACTTCAAACCTCAGAGAAACAAGTACAGATGAAAACAATAATAACTCAAATCCTAAAGATACAAACACAGATCTAAACAATAATAATAACAGCAATACCCTTCAAATACCTCCGGAAGCTGTGTCTATGCAGTCTCCATCTACATTCCACATCCCGAATAATATTGGACCTCTAATTGCCAAATTATGTGCAGTGGCCACAAATATTTATTATGGAGAAACTGCAATAACGTTAGTTTTTCGTGACGATGTTGCAAAGATCGAAGCAATAAAGGTTACGGTTCCAAACACTAATTTTATGTGGGCGAGGAACCACATATTCTTTGAAAAATCATTTTTTACTGGATGGTTACAAAGCCTGGGAATTGAAGAGGAAGTGACAATAAGAATTCAACCATTGTCGAACTACGCATACACGCATAAGACTAATTTTCTTCAGATTTTTCGGCAAGCGTGTGTTAATGTGTGTTTATATAAACATAATACCCTCCCCGATATCTATCAAGGATTTTCAAGCATCACCAAGTTTGGGAAATCCTATATATTTACTTTTGAACCCGAGACCGCAAACACTAATATTGCTGAATGGGTAGAAGGTGAAATTCTACCAGGAAAATTAAAAACCGCCCTACCTTACACAACGACTTATAAGATACTAAGTGACAGCCCCCATTTTATTGTTAAGGAAAATCCCAAAAATAGTAGTCAGCTAAAGAAACTTATTAAATATATGGAACCTACTGCTCTTTTTTTACTTTTGTCAGAGAGTATCAGCGTAGAAGAAATTAATAATTTAAAGGTCGACCCAACATTAAAAACGTTGTTAATTAAATTGAGAATGCTGGACTCGGACATTAGCCCTTCAGTAACGAATGCACAAAATAGCGACTTAGATATCAGGGAAATGCGCACTAATGAAAACAATAATAATAGAACCCATACTCAACCGCCTATAGCTCAAGCCAATAGTACTTCTAATCCCACTTTGTTTAGCGCATTATGTGCTCAGGCCACAAATATTTATTCTCAAGAAAAGATTATAACGCTGTTTTTTACTGACAATATTGCAGTGCGGATGCCAGCAACAAAGGTTCCAGGCACTAATTTCATGTGGGCAGGGAACTATGTATTCATCAGCAAAGAATTATTTACGAAGGGGATAGCAAACGACACATTTAAAGAGAAAGTAATACAGAGAATTCAACCATTCTCCGAATACAAGCATAAGGCTCATCTTCCTAAGGCCTATTTGCAAGCGATAGTTAATTTTTGTTTACATGAACGTGGTGTGCCGGCTGATAAGTATCAAGGATTTTCAAGCATCACTGAGTTTGGCAAATATTTTATACTAACTTTTGAAACCGAGAACGCAAACACTAACATAGCTAAATGGGTAGAAGCTGGAATTCTACCAAGCAAAACGAAAATCGCTACACCTGGCCTAACGTCCGTTCCGACACAAGATGAGAGCCCCCATTTTACTATCTTTAAAAAGTCTCAGCCTGAACACAGTGAACAACTAAAGACACTTATTAGCTCTCTTAAACCAACTCCGTTTTTTACACTTGTGCCAGCTAATATCAGCGCACAAGATATTAATAGTCTATCAGTCTCCCAGTCATTAAAAGCGCTGTTAATTAAATTGAGCACGTCAGATGCGAAGATTAGCCCCTCAGCATCGAATGATTACATTTTCCCTCCTGGGGTGAAATATGAAACTGTGAGTGTCGCCATCCTCGCACCCAATCAAAAGTATCTGATGTTAGAAGCTAATCAGTTCGTGAATAACGAAACCATCACATTTTTCGGTAATAAGGGCGTTACATGTAACAAATATTATATTATCCCATTGATTAATTTAAACAGTGAACTAAATATGGATATGCCGGCACTTAAAGCTGCAATAAACCGTGGGCAATTTCCTGAAACCAATCCAAGCATAATATTTGATTTAATATGTCAATTTGAAAAAAATGACAGATCGACATCAACCGTGCGCACCCAATTTTTAGCGTTTAGAAATACGACTAATTACAGACTATCCTCCTCTATTATGCATAATCTGCACGCGGCTCAGAATGACAATAAAGAACTGAATTTTTTTGAAGGTTTAACGCGCCCCCAAAAATTCGCTTTTTGGGCTATTACAGTTGCTACAGAAATCGGCATGCGCCTAGATATAGCAACATTATTTTCTAGTTTTCCGGGTCTTGAATCATGTTTTGAGCATAATCAGCATTACATTCTAAAGTTTACACCAAACCTAATTCTTCAAAACTGGCTTACCTTTCCAATTTTGTCAAACGGGACATTTTTTCAAAATTATTGGATAGGGGAGCCCACGGATGACTTTCGAATCTTTGCAAAATACGCTGCTAACAATGCTCTTTGCACAAAAAATAGCGCACTTCACCTAGAAGAATTATTTACGATTGATCAAAAATTAACAGCAGCAGGCGTTAATAACCAGCTAAAAAAATATATACAGTTGCAAATTACAGCCATACTTAATTCGAATCAAGTTGATAGTATAATAAATCAATCTACATACGTTCAACCGCAGACTTCTAATTCGGGATCTGCTCCTATGCAGTCTGCTAATTTAGTTGATAACTCCAACAATAATAATAACAATGTATCACAACAAATATATAAAAAAGCACTAAAAGCTAAACACCACATTTCAACAGGAAAAGTGTTTTATCAAGGTTCTAATCTTGAAGAAAGAGTCCTCAATTTTTTGATTGAAGAAATAGATAAGATTTATTTAGGGGACAAAAATGTATATTTCTTGTTACGTCAAACGCTTACAAAATATATACGAAAAGGCGCAACATTCCTCAATTTCTCCGCAGATACCTTCCCACTAATTTTATGTGATGGTAAGTATGGCATAATTACGCGGACCTTTTTTGATGAAACCGTCAAGCCGTATATGGAGGCTAAAAAAATCAGCAAAGATATTCGCCAGATCATTGACTATCCTCCTCACAAGAGAAACCCAATGCTTATGCATCATATGCAGGCATTAACGGATTTTTGTCTCTCAAAAGTCCAAATTGCTGCATCTACCTGTATGGGTTTAAAGGAGACTTATGAATATGGTGATTATTATATTTTGTGCTTCAATGATAAAGAGGGAGCTAAGAATATTCAGCTATGGATTAAAAATGGTGTTTTTTATGGCAACAATTCCAGCCCGGAGTTAATTGATACAAGGAAGAAAGACAGTCGTACATCTCTGAATTATTTTATTTTCAAAAAACAGAACTTTTTGATATCCCCAATTCCACCCATTATAGATATTATGGACCATATAAAAAATACTATTTCGTTTAAATCACTAATGCAGAGTGATTCCAGGAATCTCCCTTCAGTGGTAGTACAATTGCTGCGTGAGCTAATGCCGCAGCGACCTGATGAGTCGAGACAACCATTAGCCGCGCCTACATTGGTTAGCGAGACCAATAATGACACAGACAAAACCAAGGTTATAGAGTGGTTTAAGAAGCTGCCCACGCAGACAAATTTTTTTCACGGAAAAAATAATCAAACACACTCGGCCAACTTTTCGAACAATAACAATAACCATACGCCTATGGATGATGACGCAATCATGAGAGAGCTTGATCTGATTTAGAAGTAATTGTAGTTCCAGGGTATCTACTCGCACCTAAAGTGATTAGTTGGCTAGGACGTTCAATTTTGAGCGGACGTCCGCTTCTAGGGGCGAGTAGTTACGTTCCAGGGATGACAATCAGCGTGATCAATTCAGCGGTTTTTCCCCTACTACCAACATGTAATCGCCCAGATCACTTTGGTATTTTTGCATTATTTCCTTTATTTTTCCGGATTGTATGTCCTGCTCAAGCGCTTTTAATCCTGCGTGTAACTCATTATCCTCAGCAAATAATTTGAAGGCAGAAATTCCTTCTCTTACATTTGGATCCAAATAAATCTCAGGGGAATGTTTGCCTGCCATAAGAAATAAATCCTGCATTTTCTCTGGCACAAAAAAAATGTCTTGCTGAATATTTTTGAAACCACTCCGCGTTAATGATTTATTAAGTTCATCAAAGCCAGCCATCGTTTTAGCACTTTCGTCTATCATTGCAGGAAAATATTCACATAACCAATAATGCTGCATTTGCTCAGGCGTTGCAGTAAATAACACTACCCTTCCATGGTTGATCACACGAAACATTTCACTGAAGACTTGATTGATATCATGCATATGGTGAGTTGCAAATGTACAAACTATGCCATTGCAAAAATCATCAACAAAGGGCAAAGCACTTGCATCACTTTGATGCCAGTTGATTTTGGGACATTTAGACTTTGCTTGACCTAACATTTCTTGTGAGATATCTACTCCCTCTATGCATAAACCTTTTTGATGCAAAGCAATCGTATAATTCCCCGTGCCACAGCCAATATCGAGATATTTCCCTGAAGGTATTACCTGCAACTGCTTAATAATACGATCAACGACAATCGGATCTGCTTTCCGCGTTAAATCATAATTTTTTCCAATTGAATCGTAGATAGGGTTATTCGCCATAATATTCCTTACGTGGTTTTGTTGGTAAGATAGAAAAAACATTCAGACTTGCGCTACCCCGATCGTGATATGAAACCCAATTGAGTATCCTCTAAAACACAAATTGTCAGGCAGGCCATACCTTCTTCGTAGTTGTAGCAATGAAGGAGAAGCAACCAAAAGCACATAATATTTTTTTGCACCAATGTCAGCCACAATGAGATTCTGCACACTAAATTTATGTTTCTGATGCAAATCTTGATCATTAATTTTGGTGTTTTCTTCAGGGTAAATAACAGTGATATGGGCACCGGCAGACTTCGCACCAAAATAATTAGGCATGTTTATTTGCTTTTTTTCTAGTAGCGGAAATAACTGATGGATATAGTTATTGTCAACATCAAGATATACTAACTGATTAGGTGTGATAGCGAGCATACCCTCTGTGGGTAGATGTAATGCTGTCCTTAACAGTTCAGGATTCTGTAATTTTTGTGTGGCGGGTATTATCATGATTCATTATTCCTAGGTAATCATCAACGATCACTATTTTCTTCTGCCAACTTTAAAATTCTATTAACGAACTCACCTTTAGCATTGGTATATTCTTCACGATCACAAGTATATTGCTTAGCCAGCTGTGTTTTCAATGCTTGATATTCTTTTGCAATCTCAGGACAAGCAATTAAATAATCTCTAAAATTAATTTTCCCGCGCCAGTGCTTTGAGGTAGGCTCAACAATATGTACATGGTGAGTGCGTTTTTCACCAAAAGGTGGCATGCCTTTTACAAAAAACAGTCGTTCTGGGTCAGGATTCTCATACCAATATTCATAACCCAATTTTTGCAATGCAGGAATAGCAATTATTTTCATTTCCTCTAATGAAGCAACAGCAATTTGAATATCGAGTATCGGCTTTGCTGCCATCCCTGGTATAGCTGTGCTGCCTATATGCTGAATATCAATTACTTTAGCGAGAGGTAATACTTCTCGTAATTGACTAATTTCAAGATCAGCTTCCATGGGCCATTTTGAATCATAGGCCACAATTTCAACATGATCTTTTCTCAAGACATCAGCATCATTTCTTATAAAATCTTCGTAAGTCATTGCCCAATGTTCATGGCCACGCCATTCATTGTCAATCTTCAGGTAACGTGGTGAAAACCCTTCATAACGAAAACCATTATTTTTGACCAACTGTATTGATTTACTATTAGCAGGCTGTATGTTTGCTTCAATTCGGTGCAGCCCTAACTCATTAAATACTTTTGTCACCACTAATTTCAACCCCGCACTCATGTAGCCCTCACCCGAAAAATCAGCAACCCCATAAAATCCTAAATAAGCATTTTGAAATAATGCCCGAATAATTTCGTTGACATTAAAAACGCCCACTATACTTTCTGAAGCATTGAATACAAGGAAACTTTTTTGATTAGATTGCTGATAATGCTGCAAATATTGATCAAATTCTTCAGCCGTAGTGGGTGCTTCTACCCAAGGATGATGCAACGCTTGGCTGAGTTGCATGGCTGAAATAAAAGCGGCCTTATCTTCAATTCGTGGTTCCCGAATCAATATATTGCTCATAATGCTATCCGGCTATCAAACTTGAAAATATTTTTACGACTATTATTAAAATGCGCAATATCACAAGTATATTCACTAAAATTATTATGGGTATAATTTTTGATGGTTGCCCGCCAAAAACGATATGCGCCTTCATTACCGGGGATGACCATTACCTCCCAAACACCTGGAAATTTTTTAAAACATTCCTGAGCCACATATTTTCCAATGCCTTTATGGGTAAATTTTCGCAAAATGAAAAATTGTGCCATATTAAAATCAATTTCAGGACTACTGCCTTTTTTATCGACAATGGCAAAGCCAACTATTTCATTTTCATATCGCACGACAAATGGGAAGTTATTTTCACTCTCCCAATATTTTTTAAAATTAATGCACTCATATAAACCATCTTCTGGAATCTCCCAGCCTTTTTCATTTCCAATATATTCGCTCATGTCATAGACGTAAAAACGCCCAAGGTTTTGAATAACGGGATAATCTTCTAAAGTGGCTGGAATAAGTTTAATTTTACTGTAAACAATTGCGGGCTTAAAAATATCGTAGAGTGCTACTTCATTATTCCCATAATGAGCGCGCCCTACGTATTTCATGTTAACTTTTTCTAATACCGTTCGTGATCGATCATTCTCAGGATTAATTACAGCAACAAGTTTTTCAACAGATAGATGATGAAATCCCCAGTCAATAAGAGATTTTGCAAGCTCAGTAGCATAGCCCTGCCTCCAAGCAGCTTTGGTCAGTGCATAACCAACTTCAATGTCAGGTTGACCCTCATTAAAGGCAAGAAAAATTAAACCTGCGCGACCAACAAATTTTCCACTTACTTTTTCAAATACACAACCAAGGCTAAATCCATGTTTTTCCTGATGTGCAATAGCTTTCTCTAAACCCGTCATTACTTCGATGCGCGTACGAACGCCTTGACCAATGTATTGCATCACCTCAGCATCAGATTGCAACGCAAATAAATTCTCAAAATCTTCTAACACTGGGGTATTGATTATTAATCTTTCTGTTTCTAAAAAAATGCTCATATCATGTTGCGCCTGTTTTATCATTCCATTGGAAAACCGAATGCTTCAGTGATGAATAAGGTTTTATTGATGTTCAGGGGCGGATTTTATGTCCTTCACCCGCTCAATTCTGTAATGTTTTAGATTGGATAAGTATAAAATCCATTTTTAATAACTTGATAGCGTCAGACCTTAAATTGGACTCTGCCCTGCCACGCTCTTATCCGTATTACCCCCTCTACCGCGTAAATTACTATTTTAATTCTCATAAGATTATTCGCGGGAGAGGGATGGGGTGAGGGCTCACTTTGTTGAGTTTCCCGAAAGAGGGAAGTTTGCGTAATCTAAAACAGGCCCTTTTTGCTAAGACTTCTCACAACTGTTAAGCCCTATTAAAAATACAATTTTCAATGGGGCATCTCTAACAATGTTCAGTGTGAAGCATATGTTCACGGATTGCCATTTAATAATGCTTGAGACTCATCATTCTCATTTACCAGTAGATTGGCTCCTCCATTAGTGAACGCTCGCAAAAATGCTAGTGCTTTCGCCCTTTTAATTGGGCCGTCCTCCACCTCCCAATAGCGATTTATATCGGGGATTTTACGACGCTCCAATTCTTTTAGGTTGCCGTAGGCCTCTGTTGAATTTGCAAATAGGTCACACGCTTCTGATTTAGTTTGTAAAGTTACCGTGTCAGCTCCGGGCTTTTGCCCTCTCTGCATACCTTTGAGCATTTTTCCATAAAATCCTAAAACGACATGATCAATGGCAATGGCATCATTAAGAGTTATATTTTCTTTTTTTAGTAGTACTTCAGTTTTTTCAGCTTTTTTCTTTAGAGAGTCTACTACAGTAGGCATTCCTTTCACGCCTGTAATTATTCCTCGCAAAGGCATTCGTATTAACCACGTTAAAGGCGTGGTTACCAATTGCCCTACTCCTCGTATTAGACTGGTAATCCCATCTAAGATACCTCCGCCGGTCCTAGCAAAATTCATGGCCATATTATTTGCAAATAAATTAAGACTTCTTTCGGCTATTGCCCTATACGCATATCGAAAAGTATTAGCTAAAAATAAAACAGGGCTGACTAATATGTTGAAGACCCCCTTAAGAATATTGCCGATACCTCGAAAGGGCTGGAGAAAATCTCTGGCGATATAAAAACGCGATTTATAAGGTTTAAAAGTGTCTACGAAATCTTTTCTCATAGCCAATAACGGGTTGAAACCGCCTAGAATATAGAAACTTAATTTATTTGTATCTCGAGGATCACCTCCCTCTTCCGAAAAAAGATCGTCAAACTTATTATATTTGTAATATAAATTTCGCAAATCCCCAACTGGCCCGATTTTTTTTGCAAGCAATTCGAATGGCGAAACATAAGGTCTAAACTTTGGCATGCGACCAACCTTTTTAGTTTTGAATAAGTTATATATTTTCAATAGGGTTAGGATAGCTGTTCGACATTAAGGAAACCTTAAACAAAACATGAATATATTTCGAAACTTTGTACTGGACCCACTCTTACGTCGCCCACGACTTGATCGCAGTAATTGCATAGTTATTCAATCCCCATATAAATATCCACACTGTTATTATTGGGATCAATCGCACGCTGGTCATATACTTCAAAATCAGCAATGTAGGCTCTCTTACCGCCAAAATCATCTGAGGTCATTTTCCAAATTTTTTGCCAAGCATTACTGACTATGTCTGGCATTTTGCCTGATGATGTTGTGAATTTTTGATATTTCGCTGCGGGTATTATTAATTGCTGCAGTCCCTCTGGGATATTCTCAAATGCGTTAACTTCTTCACCAATGAAATATGTGTATTCCCCGTGCTCATCACTATCATACTCAGTATAGACAGATAGAGTGACACCAGGATTTTTTCGATTAACTATTTTGCTCGCTAAATTTTGGCTCCAAAAACGTCCCGCTAATTCACCAATTTTAGAGGATTGCGGGTTCATCTCATTTTGGTTATTTGTTCTTACGGTTAAACCAATTAATTTGATTTCTGATTTATTTACCGATTCTGTTTCCACTTTCTACCTCTTAAATTGAACATTTTTATTCCATTTTCCCTGGGGGCGAGCTGAATTTTTTGACCAGCAACCGCGAAATGGGTTTCAGCTCTAATTGACTAATATCAGCGACCCATTCAAAAATTTCTTCAATAATCTGTTTACTTATATTTGTTTCTAAAATCAGTTTCCAACTTAAAAAACAATTTTCTGGATTAAGCTCATTAAATGGAGGCAAATGATCGATGTTAAGAGTCACACGTAACGGACCCCACTCCTCTAAGGCTTGAAAAAAATGAAGTGGATCATTTCCTGAAAAGAAGATGTCGGGATGCGGAGAAAATAATATTTCCCAACCCTCTATTGAATTCGATGATGACTCTATTTTTGAGTCTTCTATCTTATTAGTTTCAGGCACTGAGACAGGAGAAGTCGATAATTTCTCAAATTCAGACTGCAAAGGAAGGACTTTATCTATAGTGATAGGCTGTTTTGGCTCAAATCTGCAATCAAATCACGCAGACAATCCACTGCCTTTAACATAAGATCCACACTTTCCTTTGTTAGGCTTTGGCTACCGTTACGAATTTGCGTAAGATAACTTTCTAAAGTATGAGTGAAATCCCTAATGATATTAAAACCAAACGTTGCGCTTCCCCCTTTCATGGAGTGCATAGCTCGAAAGATACGATTAACAGCCTCCTTATCGGTAGGTTGATTAACGTCGATATTCAGCAATGCTTTTTCCATATCTGCCAACATCTCAAGGCTTTCCTCAAAAAAGCTCTGATGAAATTGTGATATATCTATTTCCATTATTCGATTACTCGTTTAATGACTTGTATTAATTTTTCAGGATTGAAAGGCTTAATTATCCATCCTGTAGCACCAGCCTCTTTACACTTTGTTTTTACCTCGGCTGAATGTTCTGTAGTTAAAATTAATATGGGCGTAAACTTATAGTTGGGTAGATTGCGCAATGCTTTAACAAGCTCGATACCATCTAACCTAGGCATATTGATATCGGAAATTATTAGATCAAATTTTACCAGATCTGCTTGCTCTAACGCTTCTTGCCCATCACATGCGGTCGTTACTGAGAATCCTATCTGTGAGAGCATGTCCATTACCATTTTTCGAATTGTTACTGAATCGTCTACTGCAAGAATCTTTTTCATCACTCACCTCGCTCAGGACTGTAACCCGCTTCTTTTATCCTCATGGCTTGTCTCACCAATCTCTAGTAGATGCTCCATACCCAATAGTTGAACAGCATTGCATAACGCTGGAGTGCAATCCTGCCAGCTCCAAGATATTTTTCGTTCTTTTGCCGATAATATGAAACTTAATAATAGTTGTAGAGAGGTTGTATCTACAGAATGAATAGCGGATGCTTGCAAACAAAGAGGCTTACCTGAATTAAGCGCTTCCTGATAGATACTTTGTTGGGAATGAATTTCGCAGATATTCAGCATTTCTCCATAAACGATAAGATTTTTTTCGCTTTCCCTGCAAAGCCTCATGCCCCCTCCTAAATAACTCAAAATAACATCCTGTTTATTATGATTAGTTTAGCTTCTATCTGGCATACTTCAAGGAGGCTACTGAACCCTATTAATGTGGAATAAATTATTTTAGGTTTCCTAGATTGCGTTTCACTACATCTGGGCTGTAGGTTTTGAGGGATGAGTGGGATGCCAATACAAATATTTAGCGCAGGATCTCAAAGTAGGCAAAGTCACCATTGAGCGTTGGTACCATCAACGTTATTGGCACGAAGAAAAAACCCCTTAATTGAGCGATGCCGAAAGGCGGAATCGAACCGCCGACCTCCTGATTACGAATCTCGAATTCATATACTTAACTAGTTTTTACCGTGCTTAATTAATTTTTACAAAATAAACACTTACTGATAACCTGCCTTTAATCAACCCACACTTAATTTAACTAAATTTCACCTTAACCATAGTACCAGTCTAGCACTGATTCTCTGGCGAAAATCCGAGAACATAGTGCTTATGCAGCAAATAGACTTCTTGCGTTACTGAGTATTTTATTTAACAAAGCAATTGAATTTGGCTTATGGGATAAAACAAATCCTGTAATAGGAATAAAAAAATTTAGAGAACAATCACGTGATCGTTTTTTACAATCTGATGAACTACCTCGCTTTTTTCAAGCACTGGCAGAAGAACCCAATGAAGACATCCGGGATTATATTCTTCTTTCACTGTTAACAGGCGCTAGAAAATCAAATGTATTAGCAATGAAATGGGAACAAATTAATTTACCTCGCAAAGAATGGCGTATTCCAGAAACTAAAAATGGCACCCCGCAAACTATTACATTGCCTAAAGAAGCTTTAAAAATGTTAAAAAAGCGCCGGAATAGATTACAAAATCATTACTATGTTTTCCCAGGCAATGGAAATAAAGGACATTTAATTGATCCTAAAAGGGGTTGGCAGCGCATATTAGCTCATGCAGGGATTCAAGATTTACGAATACATGATTTACGCCGCACATTAGGAAGCTGGCAAGCTAAAACAGGCGCCTCATTGGCCATTATTGGCAAATCTTTGAATCACAAATCTCCT
The DNA here is from genome assembly GCA_013697705.1 of Gammaproteobacteria bacterium. Lineage (NCBI taxonomy): Bacteria > Pseudomonadati > Pseudomonadota > Gammaproteobacteria > Gammaproteobacteria bacterium. The sequence goes on from JACCWJ010000008.1 coordinate 43,313, forward strand.
ATGACCACAGCTATTTATGCGAGATTGGATTTAGACCCTGTTGGAGAGTCCGTGGAAAAAGCTACTAAGGCTATGTTGAAAGCGGCAAAAATTAATTTAGAAGAAGATAAGTAAAAATATAAGGAAAAACTTATGACCATTATATCTAATGCTTTCCACTCCGGTCTAACCCATTCCCCACTGAAGATCCACCAATGTATAGAATTTAATGGCTAGGATTAACTTGTGTTTCGGACGTTTTTGACCGATACTTAACTTAAGGATTTCTCATGAAAGGCTCTGAGTTCTTAAAAAAAATTAAAAAACTAGGAAAGGAAAAAGGTATCAAAGTTGAGCTAGTTCAACGACGCGGTAAAGGAAGCCATAGTACCCTACTCTATGGGGAACGCTTTACGATTATTCGTAATTTAAAAGATGAACTTAAGACTGGCACTTATAACGCTATGCTTCAACAGCTTGGCATTGATAAAGACGATTTGAGGTAAACACTATGAGCAATTTTAATTATCCTGCTACCCTAATTAAACAAGAGGAAGGCGGCTATTTAGTACAATTTACTGACTTTCCTGAAGCTATTACTCAAGGTGAGACTAAAGAAGAGGCTTTAGCCGAGGCTATTGACTGCCTTGAAGAAGCTATTGCAAACCGTATTGAAATGAAATTAGATATACCAGCACCAAGTCGTCATAAAAAAACGGATTACATTGTCTCACTACATACCACCTTTGCGGCAAAGACAGCTCTATATCTTGCAATGCGTGAACAGAAATTAAGTAATACGCTCTTAGCCAAAAAGTTAAATTGCGATGAGAAAGAAGTTCGTCGCCTTCTTGACCCGCACTTCAATTCAAAATTACCAAGAATTGAGCAAGCACTCCATATGTTAGGCAAGAAACTTCAACTAGAAGTTGTTTCTTGCTGAGCTGAGAGCTTTTTTTAAAATCACTATATGCGATAAGGAATTCTAGATTGATGAATTGAGATATTTTTATATCCTAATTTATCACAAATTTTTTTTATTTCATGCTTGCATGCTCATAATTACATCTAGGTCCCACCCTGATCTCGCATATTTCATCCTTTTCAAACGGTAAGGCTACTTGTTGGAACTGTTGCAACAAAAGGACTAATACTGAATTTACTGTTTCGCCAAAATTTTAGTTTTTCATCTATTTTTACCCTTCGTTTCCCTGTGATAATTTATCGATGCCGGAGAGCGGAATCGAACCGCTGACCTCCTGATTACGAATCAGTTGCTCTACCAACTGAGCTACACCGGCAAGGGGTGGAGTATAAAAAACATTAAGGGGTATTGCAATGCGGTTTCCCCCTATCGCGCTTTTTCCTGTAATTGACTCTCCTGCTAAAGAGGCTATCTTTATCCAACCACAAAACTTTGGATAAGTGATGACTATAGAGAATTATCTACTCGACCACTCCTACCTGTTCATTTTGTTAACAGGATTAATCGGTTTTTTTGTAGGCTATCTCCTAAATATAATTATCTATCGACTGCCCTTGGTTATTGAAGCTGAAAATTATCAAATCGCGCTAGAAATACTAGGCACTACTTCTCCCACGCGCTCCGCGAAACCTCGACCATTTACGAAAAGAATTCTCTTATCACGTTATCTCGTGGTTGAGCTTATTACCTGCGCCCTATCTGTTATATTAGCGATCCATTTCGGCCCCAGCTTGCAATTACTTTGCGCTTGGCTGTTAACCTTTGCTTTAATTACGTTATTCTTTATCGATAATGATACTATGCTGCTACCTGATCAAATCACCTTACCCATTTTGTGGCTGGGACTTTTCTTTAATATATTTTCAGTGTTCACTCCAATAACGGATGCAGTGTTAGGGGCAATTTTTGGATACCTCTTTTTCTATTTAATGGCCTATTTAATGCTAAAAATACGAAAAACCCACGGATTAGGAGGCGGGGATTTGAAATTAATTAGCCTGCTGGGAGCATGGTTTGGCTGGCAAATATTACCTATAATTATTTTTATAGCGTCTTTTACGGGCGCCTTATTTGCAGCATTCTATATTTTCTTTAAAAAGGAAAAAGTGACCTTGCAAATTCCCTTTGGACCCTTTCTTACCTTTGCAGGCTTTCTGATTTTATTGTGGGGGCGGACACTTTATCACTATTAACAGGACATGAAGCTATATGCTAAAGATTGGTTTAACGGGGGGTATAGGCAGCGGTAAAAGTACAGTTGCCAGCTATTTTGAAGACCTCGGAATCCAGATTATTGATTCTGATGTGATTGCCCGTAATCTCACCAATATTGCGGAGCCTGCCCACACTGCAATTGTTCAAAAATACGGTAATAAAATTCTTACACAAGAAGGTGAAATTAACCGACGCGAATTGCGTGCCATTATTTTTTCCGACACCAATGAGAAAAGATGGCTAGAAGATTTGATACACCCCCTCATCAAGCAAAAAATCCTAGAAGGTATTGCCGCCAGCACCTCACCATACTGCATTGTCGTGATTCCGCTGCTCGTAGAAACGGGAGTCTATGATTTAACAGATCGCATTTTGGTAGTGGATTCCCCCATCGAGAAACAAATCTCCCGCACTACTAAACGTGATAAAACGAGTGAACATTTCGTGATTGATATTATAAAAAATCAAGCGACTCGCGAAGAACGTATGGCGGTGGCTACCGATGTTATTTATAACAATGGTGATTTTGATCAACTCAAACAGGGCGTCTACCAACAACACCTCATTTATCTCCAGATGCTTAAATCCTAGCCGAAAATTCAAATACATATCTGCTAAACTTAAACTGAGTATACAATCATCAAGAAGATTTTTGTGATTGCTAGCAAATAAGGAGAGTCAAATGAACAAGAAAGTTTTGTCTATAGTGGCCAGTGGTGCCATTTCTTTTCTCGCCATGAACTTATCTGCGTGTGCATCCCGAAGTGATACCGGAATGGTTGCAGGCGGCGTAATCGGTGGAGCTGCTGGTAGCGCCATAACCGGAGGCAGCGCGGTCGGGACAGTAGCAGGCGCTGTGGGCGGCGCAGTTATTGGTCGAAATGTAGCACGTTGAGGCTATTAATCTATTGACCCAAAGACCCTCTCCGGAGGGTCTTCTTTTTATGATTTCAATTCTATTTAAATTAACCTAACATACACTTTTTAGTTAATTAGAAGACAATAGATGGAATCAAAAAAAGTTCTGACTTATGGTTTATTATTATCAGTAATTCTGATTTGGGCACTTTCCTGGCCCATTAGCAAATTGGGCCTGATGGACATGCCCCCTATGTGGTATTCCGCTTTTCGCCTAGTCGTTGGCTTTGTCACTATCTTTATTATTCTGCTTTTCCAAAAGAAGATTAAGATTCCAAAGAAGCAAGATATCCCCTTAATAATGAGCATTGGACTACTTCAGATGGCCTGTTTTCTCATATTGATTAATGGCGGACTTCTGTTTGTCGATGCGGGACGCTCTGCTATTTTAGTTTATTCAACCCCTTTTTTGATTACCCCTATCGCTGTGCTATTTTTTGATGAACGATTAACGAAAGCCAAGCTAATCGGGTTACTTTTAGGCGGCCTGGGAATTTTACTGCTGTTTAATCCCTGGACTTTTAATTGGCATGATCATCATACCTTGATCGGTAATGTGCTGTTATTACTCGCGGCAGTATGCTGGGCTGTTGCTATGTTGCATACACGCTATGGCATCTGGCATAGTCCATCAATACAGTTAGTTCCTTGGCAGCTACTCATTGCCGGATTTTTTGTCATTATGGCGTGCTTGATTCTTAATCCTCACCCACAGATTAATTGGAACTCTCGCTTGATATGGACTGGCCTGTACAATGGAATCTTAGCAACTGGCTTTGCCTACGCCGCCATAATTTATGTGAGTCAAAAACTCCCCGTGATTAATACCTCACTCCTACTCTTAGGCGTTCCTGTGGCAGGGCTGGTCTTTTCCTCTCTTTTACTTAGCGAGAAATTAACGTGGGTGACCAGTGCAGCATTAGCATTAATAATAAGCGGCTTGATTGCCATTGCGATGGATAAAAGTACTGACATTAAGGCGTAATAACAATTTTCACGTTGCCGATTCTCAACAGCTAGCAATGGAAAGGTTCGGACAATCGTAAATTCCAGATAGTCCATTAATTTTCAAATGGCCTTGTGTTAGGAGTCGTGTAGAAGAGTACTCGCCACAAATAGGTAATATTTGGATTGAATAAAAAAAATCAGTTATGATTAGGGAAAATGTAATTAAACCTGTAATAGGTCACAACACTTATGCAAGATGAAATAATCACTTATGAGCAGCCCTTAAATGAACACATTAGGGTTTGTTTGCGACTCGAACATCTGTTTGAGCAGATAGTTAATAATCTGGAAAATCCCACTGACTGGGGAAGTCGCACTGCAATTTTGGCATTACTGGAGACGGTTAACGTAATCGATAGGCCAGATCTAAAAACTAAGCTCACCAAAGCACTCACACAACACGCGGCTACATTAACCCAGCTGGAAGTATTGCCTCAAGTAGATGGCAGCAAACTACGTACTGTATTATCTGAGTTAGATAGGTTAATTGACCAGTTGTATGCTACCCAAGGAAAAATCGGTCACAACCTGCGGGGCAATGAATTCTTAAATACAATTCGCCAACATCTTTACAATCCAGGCGGAGCGGTAAATTTTAGCAATCCTGGCTTTCAACTATGGCTACAACAACCTTCGGTTACCCGTATCAACGATCTTAAAATATGGGTTAAAGAATTCGATCAACTAAGAGATGTGGTCAATATTCTGTTGCGACTGACCCGACAAAGCAGTCTACCGATTGAAAAATATGCAGATAACGGTTTTTACCAGCAGGCGCTTGATCCTAATGCCACTTGTGAAATGGTGAGAGTTATGTTACCCGTCACCTCCAATTTATATCCGGAAATTAGCGTGGGTCGGCATCGCTTATCCGTAAGATTTTTAGAACCCAATTGCCATGAACTCGGTCGTTCAAAGCAATGTGACTACAATCTAAAGTTCAAACTAACGTGTTGTGCCATCTAGGATGAAACCAGAATTACCTTCACTCAACGTAAAATGCCCTACTTGCAGTACTGAAATCGTGTGGAATGAGAAGAATGTCTTTCGCCCTTTCTGCTGTGAGCGATGTCGTCTCATAGATTTAGGAGACTGGATTGCAGAAAAACATGTTATTCCGGGAATGCCTGAAAACTCTATCGCCAAAGAATCTGAAGAAGAATAGTTAATTACTGACGCCGCTCCACAAGGCACGTCGCGCTATAGTAAATCCACTTGATTGTTTTTCTCTTATATAAATAGGAATATTGGCTGCAGCAATTAGCTGATTGCGTTGTGTTTCATTATCGTATTCCCCGGTAATCTCAAAGAAATCGATCCCTATTTCTTCAATCCGCGAGAGTTCGGTAATCGTATCGCAGGCAGCCCCCAACCAGGTTTCTTTTGCAATAGGACGTTGATCCATGTGGAGGAGTTGATCCGTATGCATCACCACTCCATCCGCGATGGTTTGATTAATTAGAGCGTGATTAATGGGGCTAAGTAGTAACGTTACTTTCCTATTTCGACACAACACAGCAATCTTCTTTGCTACAGATAAGTAATCCGCATCATTGAGATTATCCGACTGAAATTTAAGCATCCGTGTAGGACTCTGGATTAATTTTTCTTCTAAGGCGGATAAGAAAATTTCAGGATCATCACAGGAGGGCGTAATGAGATATTCTTTAGGCAGCAGTGTGGCAACTACAATAGCGCGATTAGCAGGCAGCATGTTTAATTGATTCAAGGTATTGGGTTGCCGCCAGCTTATTTCCTGGCCTTCTAGACCTGCGGCTTTGCCACTAAACAACTTCACATCCCATGCATGAAGTATCACAGTTCTTTCGGGATAGGCATAGGTGAGACGAATAAGGGGGGTACATTCATTAACCGTGATGCCTACCTCTTCGAGCAACTCTCTCTTCAGGGCCATCACTGAATCTTCATTGGCCTCTAGCTTACCTCCTGGAAACTCCCAAAAGCCTCCCCCTAACCAATGATCGGGGCGTTTTGCAACGAGTAATTCCCCGTCGGCATTGGTAATTATTCCAACGGCAACATGGATAACCTTGGGCGTGGGATTACTAATTAATCTGTCCATGACAATGTTTATATTTTCGACTAGAACCACAAGGGCAAGGATCATTTCGACCCACTTTAGGCTCTGCTCGAGTATAAGTCTCCACCATTTCTAATTCTGCGCCTTCATTTTCACCGAAATTTGGCTGCCCTGACGTCATGAGAGCATGTTGAAATTCAGCATTTTCTAAATTAGAGAGTTGTCTTCTCATATTCTCAACGGCTTGGACATCTTGTTCTGTATTGATATTCATCATACACAAGGTGCTAATCACATAATATTTAATGCCATCCAACATTTGAGTAAACATTTCAAAACACTCACGCTTATATTCTTGCGTTGGATTTTTTTGCGCAAATCCTCGTAAATGAATACCTTGTCGTAGATGATCCATCGCAGCAAGATGTTCTTTCCAATGCATATCTAGGCTTTGTAACATGACGGATTTTTCAAGTTGACGTAGAACCATTGGCCCCAGTTGTTCTTCTTTTTTCTTATAGAGTCTTTGCACCTCGGCAATAATGCGTTCGCGAAGGGTTTCTTCGTATAAGTTCTCTTCTTTTTCAAGCCATTCTTGAATTGAAAGTTTAAATCCAAAATCTTTCGCTAATACTTGTTCTAAGCCCGCAACATCCCATTGTTCTTCTAAACTTTGAGGAGGAATGTGATTTTCAACTGTCACTAATATTACATCTTCGACAATTCCATTGATGGTTTGAGATATATCCTCTGCTGCCATTAATTCGAATCGTTGATAATAAATTACCTTACGTTGATCATTCGCTACATCATCATACTGTAATAACTGTTTGCGCATATCAAAGTTGTGTCCTTCCACTTTGCGCTGCGCGTTTTCAATTGCTCTTGATACCAAGCCTGATTCGATAGGCTGATCTTCCTGCATTCCTAATTTCCGCATTACGCTGGAGAATCGTTCAGGCGCGAAGATACGCATGAGATTATCTTCTAATGAGAGAAAGAATTGTGAAGATCCTGGATCACCTTGTCGCCCGGATCGACCACGTAATTGATTATCGATACGTCTCGACTCATGTCGTTCCGTACCTAAAACGTGCAGACCTCCAGCGGCCACAACTTGTTTATGACGTTCTTGCCAATGTAACCGCAAGTCAGTAATTTGCTGGTCGGTAGGATTTTCTAAATCAGCAAGTTCTGCTTCGAGATTGCCCCCTAGTACAATATCAGTACCCCGTCCTGCCATATTGGTCGCGATGGTCACGGTACCAGGGCGCCCTGCCTGAGCAATTATCTTGGCTTCTTTTTCGTGATATTTTGCATTTAAAACTTGATGGGGAACTTTTTGTTTGCTTAACACATTGGATAGAAATTCGGAAGTTTCGATCGATGCGGTACCCACTAGAATAGGCTGACCGTTTTGATGTCTTTTCTTTATATCTTCGATAATGGCATTAAACTTGCCCTCACCTGTCAAATAGACTTGGTCACTTTGATCTTTGCGCACCACCGGTTGATTGGTAGGGATGACAACGACTTCAAGACCATATATTTGTTGGAACTCATATGCTTCGGTGTCCGCCGTACCCGTCATACCCGAAATCTTGTTATACAGTCTAAAATAATTTTGGAAAGTGATAGTGGCTAATGTTTGATTTTCGCTTTCAATCTTCACCCCTTCCTTCGCTTCCACTGCCTGATGTAATCCATCCGACCAGCGTCTACCAGACATTAAGCGCCCGGTATGTTCGTCAACAATTATGACCTTATCGTCTTTTACGATGTATTCAACATCACGATGGTAGAGAAAATTCGCACGTAAAGCCGCATTCAAATGATGAAGCAGCATGACATTATTTGCACTATAGAGACTTTCACCTGGCTTTAAGAGACCGCCCTCAGTGAATATTGTTTCGACATTCAAATGGCCTTCTTCACTTAAGTACACTTGCTTTACTTTTTCATCTAAAGAAAAATCGCCTGGAGCATCCTTATTGCTTTGTTGCTTTAGGCTGGGGATTAAAGAATTAATACGCATATATAATTCTGAACTTTCTTCCGCAGGACCAGAAATGATCAAGGGAGTTCTGGCTTCATCAACAAGAATGGAGTCCACTTCATCGACAATCGCATAAGCAAGGTCACGTTGAACCCGAGTCTCAAGACTAAATGCCATATTGTCACGCAGATAATCAAAGCCAAACTCGTTGTTTGTTCCATAGGTTATGTCTGCATTATAGGCTTTTTTCTTTTCTTCATAGCCCATATTAGTGAGATTGACTCCCACCTCTAAACCAAGAAAACGAAAGATAGGGGCCATCCATTCTGCATCGCGCTTTGCAAGATAATCATTAACGGTAACGATGTGAACCCCTTTACCGGGTATCGCATTGAGGTAAGCCGGCAGAGTAGCGACCAAGGTTTTACCTTCCCCTGTACGCATTTCAGCAATTTTACCTTCATGCAAAACCATACCCCCAATTAACTGCACGTCAAAATGGCGCATCTTGAGCGTTCTATTGCTGGCTTCTCGCACTGCAGCAAAAGCTTCAGGCAGCAAATCATTGAGAGATTCACCTTTTTGATAACGGTCTTTAAATTCGTTAGTCTTGGCACGTAACTGTTCATCCGTCAGTGCGGTGAACTGCGGTTCAAGTTGGTTAATAACCGTAACTATCTTACTCATACCCTTAACAATTCGTTGGTTACGAGTACCGAATATTTTGCTCAATAACGTATTGATCATAATCACTTCTTAAGATTGATTTTTAGTAGATAAAAATTGGTCCAGCCTAATGTTAGGGCTATTTATACCTCTAATAAAAAAAAAAGTCCAACTCTCTTCTCCCGCTGTAGAGAGAAGAACAAACCTAATCGTCACTCTGTCTGTCTGGCCCAAACCTAGATATAATGTTCTTTTATAATTTTTCAATGAGACACATGAAAACGCTGACCGAACTGCTAGCTTCAGATGTATTCAAACCCTTAATGGATAAGACCGCGAACTTACAAAGGTTAAACGCTGTCTGGAGTATTATCATGCAAGAATGGGCAGAACATTGCGTGGTAGCTGATTTTGAAAAAGGGGAATTACTCTTACAGGTTCGCAATGCAGCATGGGCTACCCGGGTACGTTATGCCGTACCTGAAATTATAAAAAAATTGGGTGGGCATGCTGAGTTTAAATTATTAAATAAAATAAAGTGCAAGATTTCACCCCATTGTCCTTTATTTAAATATGAATAAGATTAGGCGCCCGCGTAGCACAATCCATCTACTGCAGGGAAGATAATAGGGAGTGTCGTTTTATCCGTAAATGTGACTATTTCCCAAGCACTTTGATCTTTTAATAATGCCTGTAATAACTGATTGTTTAGCTGGTGACCACACTTATAACCGTGAAACTCTCCGATCATGCTGTGACCTAACTGATACAAATCCCCCACTACATCTAATAGCTTATGTTTCACAAATTCATCTTCGAAACGCAAACCATCATCATTCAATATACGGAAATCATCTAATACTATGGCGTTGTCTAAACTACCGCCCAATGCAAGATTATTAGCGCGTAGATATTCGTATTCGGATAAGAAACCGAACGTTCTGGCACGACTCACTTCCTTAATATACGAGCTTGTTGAGAAATCTAAGGTAGCAGTTTGATTACTGCTGCGGATAATAGGATGATCGAAATCAATCGTTAGGGTGACTCTAAAACCATTATAAGGAGAGATTGAGCCCACTTTATCGCCGTGGCGTATTTCAACTTTGCGTTTGATACGAATGAATTTTTTGGGAGCATTTTGTTCTTGTATTCCTGCGGATTGAACCAGGAAAACAAAGGGGCCAGCACTGCCATCCATAATGGGCACTTCCGGAGCGGTAAGATCTACATAGGCGTTATCAATACCCAACCCCGCAAAAGCGGACAGTAAGTGTTCAATGGTAGAAACGCGCACGCCGTCTTTTACCAAGCAGGTATTAAGCGTTGTATCGCCCACGTGCCCGACTAGCGCAGGTATTTCTACTATAGGATTTTGATCTATACGTCTAAAACGAATTCCGGTATTTACCGGTGCAGGGCATATTTTAAGATAGACCTTTTCACCTGTGTGCAACCCTGTACCCGTAGCGCTCATCTCAGTTTTAACTGTTGTCTGCCAAACCATCCACTATATCCGATTATTCTATAAAAAATTGTGGGGCATTGTAGCATACTCGCTGGTAGGTACAACCGGAAGACGAGAAATCTCCAAATTTCTCGTCAAACAGTGTTAGTCTTCTTGTCTTCGCAGGAAAGCGGGGATATCCAAATAATCCAACTCTTTCACATCGCCTATATCAGCTGTCGCTCTTGATACGCCGTGATTGCGCATGACAGTGGGCCTTTCTAGCTGATGGTAATCAACCACTCCATCTTGCTTGGATTCCAGAATTTTTAAGTGATGAACGCCAACTACGCCCGCACTTGTCTCTTCCTCTCTGCGGCCTAAACCTGTAGCAACGACGGTAACTCGCAATTCATCCGACATATCAGGATCAATGACGGTACCCACTACCACTGTGGCATTTTCTGAAGTGAACGATTTCACGACCTCTCCGACCGCTTCAAATTCACCAATTGACATGCCCATACCCGCAGTTATATTGACCAGCACACCTCTGGCGCCCGTTAAATCAATATCTTCTAACAAGGGGCTAGAAATTGCTGCTTGAGCGGCTTCGGTAGCACGATTTTCACCAATGCTCACTCCGGTGCCCATCATAGCCATGCCCATTTCCGACATGACGGTACGAACGTCGGCAAAATCTACGTTAATTAACCCTGGACGAGTGATTAGATCTGCTATGCCTTGTACCGCACCCAGCAATACGTTGTTCGCTGCACGAAATGCATTGAGCAGTGTAATGTTTTTTCCCAGCACGCTGAGTAGCTTGTTATTGGGAATAGTGATGAGAGAATCCACATTTTTAGCTAAATCACGAATACCATGGTCTGCGACCTGCATTCTTTTCTTACCTTCAAAGATAAAAGGTTTGGTAACCACTGCAACGGTCAATATCCCCAGCTCTCTGGCGATCTGAGCAAATACTGGAGCAGCACCTGTGCCGGTTCCGCCTCCCATACCTGCAGTAATGAAGATCATGTCCGAGCCTTCAATTACATCCTTGATGCGCTCACGATTTTCTTCAGCGGCTTTTTTTCCAACTTCAGGATCGGCACCTGCGCCCAGCCCCTTAGTCAAATCATCGCCTAACTGAAGCAATACACGTGCATTAGATTTTCGCAGGGCTTGCGCATCTGTATTTGCACAGATAAATTCAACCCCTTCGATGTTCTCCTGCATCATATGTTCGACTGCATTACCACCGCCACCGCCAACACCAATTACTTTTATTACTGCATTATGTGGAGAACTATCAGTTAGTTCAAACATCACCCTAAACTCCTAAATATATTCGAATTATATCCTCGTAAAATACATCCCATTAAAAATTTCCCTGAAACCAGCTTTTCATACGAGACCACGCTCCTTTGACACCCTCTCCGATCACCATTTCTGGCTTTCCTTCATTACGTTGTTGTAACCCATAAAGAAGTAGGCCTACCCCCGTAGAATAAATTGGATTGAGGAGAACATCCTTGAGGCCTCGCACATGCTGCGGCAAACCCAATCGTACGGGCATTTGGAAAACTGACTCTGCAAGTTCTAATACCCCCTCAACTAACGAGGCACCTCCGGTGATTACAATACCGGAAGCAATAAGGTCTTCAAAACCGCTTCTTTTTAACTCGGATTGCACTAAGGCAAATAATTCTTCGTACCTTGCACCGACAACGGCGGATAAGGCTTTTTTAGAAAGCAACCGCATCGGCTTTCTAGCAACACCAGGAACTTCGATAGCATCATCGGGACTAGTGCGACTCATCAATGCACTCGCGTGCTTGATCTTTATTTCTTCTGCATTATTTGTCGGCGTTCTAAGTGCAACGGCTATATCGTTAGTCACTTGGTCGCCTGCAATGGGAATTACTGCCGTATGCCTAATTGCACCTTCAGTGAAAATAGCAACATCTGTCGTGCCCCCCCCAATATCGATCATACAAACACCGAGCTCTTTTTCATCATCTGTTAGAACAGAATGGCTAGAGGCCAATTGTTCGAGAATAATATCCCCCACTTCAAGTCCGCAGCGTTGGACACACTTCACAATATTTTGAGCGGCACTCACAGCACCGGTAACAATATGTACTTTCGCCTCTAAACGAACGCCAGACATTCCAACGGGCTCTCTAATGCCTTCTTGGTTATCTATGATAAATTCTTGAGGAAGTATGTGTAATATTTTTTGATCGGCAGGAATCGCAACGGCTCTCGCTGCGTCAATAACTCGGTCAATGTCAGGCTCGCCAACTTCGCTATCGCGAATCGCAACAATTCCATGAGAATTCATACTGCGAATATGACTACCCGCAATGCCTGTGTATGCTGAAAGAATTTCACAATCTGCCATCAATTCGGCTTCTTCTATTGCACGCTGAATTGACTGTACTGTAGCTTCAATATTGACGACTACCCCACGCTTTAAACCACGCGAAGGATGACTTCCGACTCCGATTATTTCTAATTTCCCATCTGCGGCAATCTCCCCAACGAGGGCGGCCACTTTTGTAGTTCCGATATCAAGTCCTACTATTAAATTTTTATCCATTTTCTTTGACATATATGACTTTGCTCCAGGCAGCCAGGACATGGATTAATGGCCTGACGATTACCTTTCAATTTACGACTAAAAATTCTGAATTATATACGAAATTGTTCTTAGACAAGTGGTGCAAAGTATATGCTAGGCAAACAAAAAGCTCTATTAAAAAATACAAAAAATACACAATTAGAACTAATCGCAACAAGAGGGTGGACAATTTCGCAGGGAATGGCTGTCTAAGGGCTTAATGTCGGTGAAATTGGAGGTTGAATTAAATGCACTGAAAATCCATTCGAGTGCCGCAAATCAATAGATTGCAAATTATCACCGTGGATTTTCTTGAGCTTGGGGTAGATTGTAATAAAAGCAGATAAATGATCTTCGATATCTTTACGTCCTAACAAAATTTTTATGCCATTATTCAAGGTTATTTGCCAAGACCTTCTTTGACTCAGCGTAATTTCATTTATACCTAAATTTAAAGGAGATAAATATTTTGTTAGGGCCGTATATTGCTCAAGAATATTGGCGGCCTGGCTTTCAGGCCCCACAAAAGCCGGCAAATTTTTAGAAGAGTCTATTTTGATTGGCATGATTTCTCCTCGAGAATTTACAGCCGCATCATCACCCCAACTTGCCACAAGGTGTGACTCTGACAGTGTTACTAACAAAGTATCGGGCCAAACTCGTCTTATAATAACTTCATCTACAAAAGGTTCAGTTAAGATGTTTTTTTTCAGTGCGGTCATATTTGTCGAAAAAAACCCTTTTATATGAGGTGTAATTTTATATCTCAAGGTACTCAAATTAATATGTTCACAGGTAGCCTGAACCTTAATGTGGCGCATAGGGAAAAGTTTGGGTTCAGCAAAATGAAAAAAAGAGAGATAGATAATGACCAGAGAAAAAAGACAGCCTCCCCAGGCAATTATTTTAAATCGATGGGATTTATCTTTCTTATCGATAGCAATACGTTTCTTAAAATTCATAGTCTTAGTTTTTTTTATGCTCATTATGCGGCAGCGGATTGGGTAATATCTTTAATTTGGACAGTGTACGATAAAATCTCCACCACCAATTCATCAAAATTTATTCCAAGTACCTCTGCCGCTTTAGGCACTAAACTGTGCTTAGTCATACCAGGAACCGTGTTAATTTCTAAGAACCAAAAATTTCCAACGTGATCCTGAATCAAATCGACTCGTCCCCACCCCCTACAACCGGTCACTTGGAATGCACGAAATGCAAGATCTTGTAACGCCTGTTCTCTCTCGGGTGCCATGCCACAGGGAACGATATAGCGGGTAGTCTCTTCATTGTACTTTGCATCAAAATCATAAAACGAACGTGGGGTTTGAATTTCAATGACTGGAAGAGGACTGTCCCCCAGTATGCCAACAGTAAATTCAGCGCCTTCAACCCAGGGTTCAATCATCACCCTGTCATCGTAGACAGCTGCTTTGTTAAACGCTTCAGGTAATTGCTCAGGCGTAGTTACCTTGCTGACACCGACACTTGATCCATCACTGGTGGGTTTGATACACAATGGGAGACCAAACTCTTGCATCACGCTAATGGCTGCCTCAAGATCTCGGACTAATTTAAAACGAAGCGTAGGTACATTCGTACTTTCCCAAATCAATTTGGTAAGGGATTTATCCATTGTAACGGCTGACGCAGCCAGATCACTTCCCGTATAGGGAATCCCCAAATATTCCAACACTCCTTGTATGGCTCCATCCTCTCCGCCCGGACCATGCAATGCTATAAAAGCGCGATCTGGCTTTAGCGAGATGAGTTTTTCTATTACGTCGGCTTCTACATCTAATGCGTGCGCATCAATTCCGGAACGCAGCAATGCGTCGTAAATATTTTTTCCGGAAACGAGTGAAATTTCTCGTTCCGCAGATTCCCCACCCATCAAAACTACCACTTTTCCAAAATCTTCGCGGCTATATTTGGTCATCATAAGAATTAGTCTCACCTATTATATGAACTTCAGGGATTAAACGTACACCGTGAATGGATTCTACTTTATCGGCAGCTAACTCTATAAGGGACTCAATATCTTGCGCCGTAGCCTTCCCACTATTAAGGATAAAATTGGCGTGCTTTTCTGAAATCCGAGCATCACCTATGCAGGTGCCTTTTAAGCCACTTATATCAATCAATCGCGCTGCAAAATCGCCTGGAGGGTTTCTAAAAACCGAGCCACAACTTAGCACTCCAATTGGCTGAGAAATAGATCGCTTGTGGAGTAATTCTTTGATTTGCTGTTGCAGCTTAACGGGGTCATCTTGGCCGAAAGAAAAATGACCCGCCACAAACCATTCGCCGGGAGGCGCCTTAATTTCTCTATAGTGTATGGTGTATTCTGCAGGGCTTCTGACATGCAATTTGCCAAACCGATCAATTGTTTCCACGGCTACAACATGATCCCAAGTGACGCCACCAAAAGCGCCGGCATTCATCATTAAAGCGCCCCCCACGGTGCCGGGGATACCAGCAAAGAAACAACTATCAGAAAACCCATTCTTAGCACAAAACTTAGCCAGCTTGGCGCAAGTGACACCCGCTTCAGCGCGGACCAAGGTTTTAGTGTTGATTAGATCAATATTCTTCAAACACCCCAGGGTAAATATCACTGTCCCGGAGAATCCTCCATCTCGAATCAAGATATTACTGCCCAGCCCGAGCCACATTAGCTCTTCATTTTCAGGTAGAGAAGAGAGGAAAATACTTAGATCATGAATATCCGCAGGTTTATAGAAACGTCGAGAGGTTCCGCCAACACGCCATGAAGTATACCTTGCCAACGGCTCGTATTCTTTTAGCTCTCCCCTCAGGTCTTCTTTCACCCGGTTCATCTTGTTTACTCGAGGGTTGTCATAGTGGCCATTTTGGCAGCCATTGCACCAATGCTGCCCGCTCCCTGGAGCAATAAGATGTCTCCATCTTGCAGCACATCTTTTGCTGCCTTGGGAAGCTCATCAATATTCGCAACAAAAAAAGGTGTGATTCTACCGACACTTGAAATAGCTTTACAGAGAGAGGGGCCATCAGCTCCCTCAATGGGAGACTCTCCTGCAGAGTAAACATCTAAGAGCAATAATACATCGGACAGAGAAAGTACTGTGGCAAAATCCTGCATCAAGGCTTGGGTTCGGGTATAGCGATGGGGCTGGTATGCCATTACCAAACGTCGCGTTGGCCAAACTAATCGAATTGCATCTAAGGTGGCTGCAATTTCTCGCGGATGGTGGCCATAATCATCAATCAACAGTACTTTCCCGGAGGGAATACAGCATTCACCGTACATTTGAAAGCGTCGACCAATCCCCATGAAACTTTGGAAAGCTTGTTTAATCATTTCATCTGGTACATGCAATTTATTTGCGATAGCTAGCGCTGCCACTGCATTTAACGCATTATGTTTGCCGGCCAGATTTAAGATGATGTCAATGTCAGTCTGATCAAGTTTATTACGCACTCTAAAATGACTTTGCAAACCACGCTGCTCAAATGAAGTAATTTGTAAATCTGCCTTTTCATTAAAGCCATAAGTAACGGTGGGTGCTGTAACACTTCCCTGTAAACTAAGCGCAAGCGGATCATCCGCACATAGTACGATGAGACCTTCTGCGGGAACCTCTGAAACGAATTGAATGAATGACTTACAAAGGTCATCCATGTTGCCATTGTAGGTATTTAAATGATCTTCATCGATGTTTGTCACTACTGCAATTTTGGGTTTGAGGTATAAAAAAGACGCGTCACTTTCATCGGCTTCAGCAACAAAATACTCCCCTGTTCCTAGTTGAGCATTCGTACCCACACTTTTAAGCAGCCCCCCAATAACAAAGGTGGGGTGTAAGTCAGCTTGTGCCAGTACGCTAGCGACAAGGCTAGTCGTCGTTGTTTTTCCATGGGTGCCGGAAATAGCAATACCGTATTTGGTTTGCATTAATACGGCTAACATTTTAGCCCGGGGAATTACCGGGATATCCTCTGCTTTAGCTGCAATGACTTCGGGATTATCTTGGGGAATTGCACTGGATAAAACAACCAGATCAACACCCTGAACATTTTCTTTAATATGTCCCTTAATAATTTTAACACCTAAATCTCCAAGGTGTTTTGTCACAGAATTTTCACAAAGATCAGAACCTGAAACCTCGAACCCTTGATTGATCATTACCTCAGCAATACCACCCATCCCTGCGCCACCAATACCGACAAAATGTATTTTTTTGATATGATCCATATCGGGATTAAAGTTCATAAGTTCTCCATTGCGCATAATCATTTGTGTATTATATATAGTAGATTTTTCACAAATTATTAATTTATGCGCCGTTATAAATAGATTTGAATTATTAAAGCGAAGAGCAAATCGCAGGATTGCTACACTTTATGGCGGACAATTTTTTTTCTTATTACCTGTGTTTTTGATGCGCGACAATCATGGCTTATCCTAAGCAGGATGGCAAGCACCACACAATTTATTAACAAGCTGTTTCCCCCATAACTCATGAGAGGCAGCGTCAACCCCTTAGTGGGTAAAAGACCTGAACTTACGCCCATATTAATTAAGGCTTGAATTCCTAACCATAGTCCAAAACCAAACGCCACATAAGCCTCAAAGGATTTTTCTTGTAGCATAGCCTGTTTACCAATACGCATGGCCCTTCCAACCAGCATTATGAAAAGCACTATTACTAAGCATTCACCGAGAAATCCAAGTTCTTCAGCGAGTACTGCGAATAAAAAATCAGTTTGCGCTTCGGGCAAATAAAAAAGTTTCTGGATACTATTTCCCAACCCCACTCCAAATAATCCGCCTCGCCCAAAGGCAATAAGGGACTGCGTTAATTGATAACCACTATCATAGGGATTTTCCCAGGGATGTAGAAAAGTAGTAATACGTTGCAATCGATATGGAGAAGATACGGCAAGCACCACTAAGGCCACCGCCACCATGAGGAATAAGGCACTAAACTGCCAAATTCTGACTTTTGCTAAAAACATCACGCCCAATGACGTAAGCAAGATAACAGTGGTAGCACCAAAATCGGGCTCTAATAATAATAAAATTGAAATGATGCCCAACAAAAAAAGCGGCTTTAGAAAGCCAAATAAACTTGTTTTAATTTCTTCATCTCTTCGAACTAAATAGCCTCCTAAGTAGAGGATAACGCTAAATTTAGTCAGCTCAGAAACTTGTAAAGTTAAAGGGCCAAAGCCCAGCCATCGGGTGCTACCATTGACTTTGTGCCCGATACCCGGCACTAAAACCAGGATTAATAGCAATAAACAAATAACAAAAAGATACGTCCCTATTATGCGCCACTGCTCTAAACTAACGCGAAAAGCGGCTACCCCCAAGATTACGCCTAAGACTAAATAAGCCCCTTGGTGAAACAAGAAATGGAAGGGATAGTTGAATTGACGCTCGGAGATCACCATTGAAGCCGAAGTGACCATCAAAAGACCGAGGGTAATAAGAGAAAGGCCTGCGGTGAAAATCCAGGGATCTAAATGCAGTCTTGATTTGGTCTTAGAAAAACTCAAGAAGCCAGCCCTCTGACAATTTCCATAAATACCTCACCCCGATGCTCAAAATTACGGAACATATCGAAACTAGCGCAAGCGGGTGAAAGTATCACCACGTCGCCTGCTTTTGCCTGCTCTGCTGCCCCTTCAACGGCTGTTTGTAAATCATCGGCGACAACAATGGGCGCACTCCCTTCTAATGCCTCAGCAATAAGCTGTTTATCTTGGCCATATAATATAACTGTTTTGACATATTTCTGCACAGCTCCGTAAAGCTCTGAAAAATCAGCGTTCTTTCCTTGGCCACCCGCTAATAAAATTAACTTACCGTTGATTTCTGGCCCTATGCCAAAAATGGCTGCTTGAGCAGAACCCACATTAGTCGCTTTAGAATCGTTGTACCAATTAACCCCATTTACATTGGCGACCCATTGGCAACGATGAGGCAATCCTTTAAAAGTGGTTACCGACTGCAACATGCTTTCAACAGAAATACCGACTGAAGAGCCTAGCGCTAACCCCGCCAGCACATTGGCATATTGGTGATGACCCTTTAAAGGAACAGATTTTGTAGGCAGTAAATTCTTTTTGCCTTGAGCAAGATACATTTCACCCCTATCTGCTCTGAGCCCAAACATCCTCTCTTGAGGCTCTTTTAAAGTAAAACCGACGGGAGGGGTGTCAAATTTAAATGCGCCATAACTTTGTGAATCATCTAAATTAATCACGGGGTGATCACAATGGCGATAAATACGCAGCTTAGCGTCAATATATTCCTGTAAATGAGCATACCGATCCATATGATCGGGACTGATGTTTAGATTGACCGAGGACCAGCAGCGCAGTGAATGGGTGGTTTCTAGCTGGAAACTTGAAAGCTCTAGAATATATAAGTCACTCGTGTCATCAATTAGCTCCAGGGCTGGGATGCCTAAATTGCCCCCTACTTTGACCTTATATCCTGCGTTCGAGGCTAAATGACCCATGAGTGAGGTCACCGTACTTTTACCATTGGACCCTGTGATTGCAATAACAGGCCTTTTTACATTGCGTGCAAATAACTCAATATCACCAATAACAGGAATATTACGCTTGATCTGATTAGCGATGGCAGGTTCTTTAATTGAAATACCGGGACTCACCACCAACTCCGAAGCGTCACTTAACAGTTTTTCATTAAAACCGCCTAGTTGCACTTCTACATGAGGAAAATTTTCTTGTAACTCCTTGAGCTCAGGAGGGTCTAACCTGCTATCTGTAACAGCGACAGGATAACCCTGAGCTGACAAATAACGAACACATGACAACCCGGTTTTACCCAATCCCACTACGACTTTTAAATCACTATTTTTCATCATTAGCCTCCCTTAGCGCAGCTTTAAAGTAGCCAAACCACTTAACACCAAAATAAAGGTGATGATCCAAAAACGCACAATCACTCTGGGTTCTGGCCAACCTTTCAATTCAAAGTGATGATGTAGAGGCGCCATTTTGAAAATTCTACGTCCCGTTAATTTAAAAGAGGCCACCTGCATAATGACAGAAACTGTTTCCATCACAAAAACCCCACCCATAATTAACAAGACAAGTTCTTGACGGACAACCACCGCCACTATACCCAGAGCGGCGCCTAATCCCAACGCACCCACATCGCCCATAAATACTTGAGCGGGATAGGTATTAAACCAAAGAAAACCCAAACCGGCACCGACTACGGCTGCACAAAATACGGCTACCTCTCCGACCCCAGGGATATAAGGAATACCCAAATAATTTGCAAATTGGACATTACCCGTCGCATAGGCAAAAATACCTAAGGCTCCCGCCACCATTACCGTGGGTAAGATTGCGAGCCCATCTAAACCATCTGTTAAATTAACTGCATTACTGGTTCCCACGATTACGAAGTACACAAAAGGTATGTAAAAAAGGCCCAGTGGAATATAAATATTTTTAAAGAAAGGTACGATTAAACGTGTTTCGGCGGGTAATTTAGCGATGTGATATAAAAATATTGCCGCTCCGACGCCCACCAACGTTTGCCACAAAAATTTCCATTTGGCAGGTAACCCTTTAGTATTTTTACGGATTAACTTGCGATAATCATCTACCCATCCAATCGCTCCAAACCCTAATGTCACCAATAAGACAATCCAAATATAGACATTTGAAAGATCACCCCATAAAAAAATACTCGCTGCAATGGCAATTAAAATTAATGCGCCGCCCATCGTAGGCGTGCCTTTCTTTTTGAGATGCGTTTGTGGGCCGTCATCTCTCACCGTCTGACCAATTTGATAATGCGAAAGTTTACGAATCATAACGGGACCAACAAGCAGAGAAATGGTCAATGCAGTTAGCGTACTTAAAATAGATCGAAAGGTGAGATATTGAAAAACGTGAAAAAAGTGCAGGTGTTTTTCTAAGTATTGCGTTAACCATAACAACATGAGTTAAATTTCCTGAATGATAGCTTGTACAATATTTTCCATTCTGGAGGATCGCGACCCTTTTATAAGCACAACCGCATTAGAATGTAGCGCAGGTTTCAAAGCATTTATAAGACTTTGTTGATCATTAAAATAACATCCATTCGCTCCAAACGCATTTGCAGTTAATTGCGAAAGTTTGCCATAGGCATATAATTGATCGACGCCCAATTTTTTCGCGTGTTCACCAATTTCTATATGGAATTTTTCTTCTTGGTGACCTAATTCTCCCATGTCACCAAAAACAAAAATCTTTTCGCCCTTACTGTGAGCAAGTATTTCTAGCGCTGCAACAACCGCAACCGGATTCGCATTATAAGAGTCATCTATAATCAAAGATCCTGATAAACCTTTATATTTGACCAGTCTTTTACTCACCTCAGCCATACTGTTTAAGCCAGTGATGATAGCGTGAGGAGTAGCTCCGACTAGAGAAGTGGCTGCAATGGCGGCTAAGGCATTCATTACATTATGTAAGCCCATACAAGGTAATGAAATAGATAATTTTCCATCCGGGTAATGCGCTTCAAAGTTAGCCCTACCTTCCTCATCTAGAACGATATTTTTTGCTATCACATCAGCATGGTTCTTTATTCCAAAAGTCAACCGGGTATTATTAATCATTAATTTTTTGAAGCGATCTGCAAATTGATCATCCGCATTTATAATGGCAACTCCTTGTGGAGATAAGGATTCATAAATTTCTTCTTTTGCTTTGGCCACCCCTTCTATAGTGCCAAATCCTGCTAAATGCGCTGGCGCTACATTCGTGATTACAGCCACATCTTGCTCTGTTAGTTTGCTGAGGTAAGCAATTTCATGAGGATGATTTGCACCCATTTCGATGACCGCATATTGGTGCTGCTCTGTCAGTTGCAAGAGGGTTAAGGGTACTCCGATGTCATTATTAAATGATTTTATCGGCGCTAAGGTGGGACCCATTTGGTTTAAAATGCTAGCGATCATTGATTTGGTAGTAGTCTTACCGCAACTTCCCGTGACAGCGATAATTGGAAGACTAAATTTCTTTCTGTGATAGGCGGCAATTTCTCCAAGCGCTGTCTTAGTATCTGGAACGACAATGGTGGGAATTGGGAGCTGGACGGGCTGCGAAATAATTACCCCTGCGGCCTGTTTTTCACACGCAGATAATAGGAAATCATGGCCGTCAAATTGCTCTCCTTTGAGCGCAATAAATAATTGCCCGGGGCTTAATTCACGTGTGTTAATACTAGTAGAAGAGATTTTAGCATCTCCCCCTTGCAGTTCTGCATTCAGTAGACTTGCAACTTCACTAAGAGACATCATAAATACCGAAGCCTTAATTATGTTTTCTGTGATTGTTCAACTCGCTGTCTTAAGCGTAATTGTATCTGGATTTGTTCACTATCACTGAAAGGTATTTTCTCTGTTCCAATGATTTGATAATCCTCATGCCCTTTGCCCGCTACTAATACCACGTCGCCTTGTTGTGCACAACTGATAACATGTGCTATAGCCGCTCCTCGGTCATGTTCTATTTCTGCCGCCCACGGACACAATAAACCATTCATTATTTCAGCCACAATTTGGGCTGAATTTTCCGTCCGCGGATTATCATCTGTGATGACAAGTTGATCGGCAAAGCGTTCTGCAATCTGGCCCATTAAAGGTCTCTTACCACGATCACGATCGCCTCCGCACCCGAATAAACACCATAAAGTGCCATGCGCATGTTCTCTTAGGGCAGTCAAAACCTGCATTAACGCATCAGGGGTGTGCGCGTAATCCACTACAACCAAGGGCAGCTTCCCTCCGCCAAAAACTTGCATCCTTCCCGGCACTGTCTGTATGTGAGCCAGGCAATCCAAACTGGTTTCGAACGGAATATCAAGAAGCTGTAATGTAGTTAATACCGCTAATAAATTGTTGATATTAAAACGACCCAATAACTTGCTGCGCAGCTGACCCTCCCCCCAAGGAGTGTTCACTTTTGCAGTCATACCCTTATTATTCAAATGAATGTGGTGAGCCTGAGTTGTAATGAGCTTGGTTTTTTCTTCCACGCCATAACAATACACTTCTAATTTATCACTGAGCTCATTCGCTAATTCTACCCCAAAGGCATCATCTGTATTGATAACCGCATATTTTAAACCAGGAGAATAAAATAACTTTCTTTTTGCCGCGGCATAATTTTCCATTGACCCATGATAATCCAAATGATCACGCGTCAGATTGGTAAAAATCGCAATATCAAAAGCAACCGCCTCTGTTCGGTATTGATCCAGCGCATGCGAGGAAACCTCCATTGCAACTGCCTCAGCTTTTTGCTGATAAATTTCAGACAATTGCTTTTGCAAAATTAAAGCATCACATGTCGTGTGGGTGGTTGGTATCAAATTTTCAGGGAAGCCATAACCCAAGGTGCCAATTACGCCACAATTTTTAGACGCGAGCTTCATTGACATAGCAATGTATTGACTGATAGAGGTTTTTCCATTGGTTCCCGTGACACCAATCATCGTAAGCTTCTCAGAAGGCCTCTGATAAAACCTTGAGGCAATTTCCCCCAGCTGGCGAGATAAATGTTTGATAGCAAAAATGGGGATAGGGCCGGCTTCTTGAAAGGTAGTTGATGCATCGGTAATAATAGCACTGGCACCTTTTTGCACTGCCTGCGCAATATATTTGCAACCATCATCTCGCAAGCCTTGCAACGCAAAAAAACAATTTCCTTCCTTTATTTCTCTACTATCGCTACAAAGCCCGGTGATTTGTGGATCCTGACCGGTTGTTACCGCTGCCAGGCCCTCTGTTAATTGACTAATTTTCACCATCCTCTCCACTATCTATCGCTGCATTTTCTGATTCATTGGTTAGATCGTCCGGTGCCACATTCATAAGTCGCAAAGCACCAGACATTACTTTAGAAAAAATGGGTGCCGCAACCATGCCGCCTAAGTGCTGCTCACCGCGAGGATCTTTAATTACTACTGCCACGACCAATCTTGGATTAGAGACGGGCGCTATTCCCACGAAAGAGGATACATAATGCTGTTTATCATACCCATTTTTACCTGCAATATTAGCGGTTCCTGTTTTTCCTGCCACACGAAAGCCGGGGACTTTTGCAAGCGATCCAGTACCGCCCTGCACCACCGCCTCTAACATGGTTATCATTTGTTCAGCAATTTTTCTCTCCAGCACTTGCCTCCCCGCAGGAACCTTATCCACTTTCAACAATGAAATAGGGCGCTCCAGGCCATGATCCGCGATAATAGCATAGGCTTTGGCGAGTTGAATGGTTGTGACTGAAATCCCATACCCAAACGATAAAGTTGCCAACTCAAAAGGTCGCCACTTAGTGCGAAGCGATAACGTGCCTGCAGCTTCGCCCGGAAAGGCTGAATTGGTACGTTCACCGAAACCTACCCTGCGCAATAGTTCAATGAAATGCTCAGGGGGTAGCGACAACGTAATTTTTGCAACGCCCACATCGCTTGATTTTTGCAAAATTTTGACGAGATTCAGCACGCCACAATTATGCTCATCACGTATCACATTCCCATTAACATTTAACCAACCCGGTGCCGTATCAATTACTGAATTTAAATTATATTTACCACTCTCAAGAGCACTCGCGATGCTAAAAGCTTTCATGGTAGACCCGGGCTCAAACATATCGGTCATGGCGCGATTTCGATAACGACCATCTCCCATTTTTTCAATATGATTTGGATTAAAAGTGGGCTGATTTACCATCGCCAACACTTCGCCGGTGGTAATATCTAGCACAACAATAGATCCCGATTTCGCTGAGAATTTTTCGATACTTTCTCTTAAGGTTTCGTGAGCTAAATATTGAATACGATTATCTAAACTTAAGATTAAATTGTGCCCTTGACGAGGCGCTTGAATAACCCCAAGCTCGGTAATAATATTTCCCGGCCTATCTTTTATTACTTTCTTTTTCCCAGGAATTCCGCGTAGCCAGGTATCATACGTCAACTCGAGCCCTTCTTGGCCTTGATCATCGACATTAGTGAAGCCGATAACATGTGCCGCAACCTCACTTTGAGGATAAAAACGGTGATAATTATGCTGGCAAAATACACCTGCTATTTTCAAAGAAACTATTTTTTCACTTGCAGCAGGCGCCACGCCTCGCTTCAAATACACAAACTCTTTTCCGGATTTTTTCTGGGTTTTAACAAAGATTTTTTGTGGTGGTAATTTTAGTAACTGTGCAAGCTGTTCTATCTGGAGGGAGGTCGGCTCAAAGAGTTGCGGGTTTACCCATATCGAATCGACTTGAGCACTAATTGCGAGAGGTTGCAAGTAGCGATCGGTAATCATTCCTCGATAAGTCGGTATACTCACCGTACGCAAAATTCGGGCGTTACTTTGCTGCAGCAAGAACCCTCTTTGCAATATATTTAAATCGATCAGGCGCCAAAAAAGACATACTGTAGCTGCGATTAACACAAAAACTACAAAAAAATAACGCCATAAGCTTGATGCATCTTTATTCATTTTTTTCTAACGCATCCACTTATCGTCGCAAAATTTTGATTTCCTTCGAAGAAGGACTATTCATGCCTAGGCGATATTGCGCAATCTTTTGCACTCGAGCCTGGGTGGACCAAGTACTTTGTTCTAAAAGAAGCTTACCCCAATCTTGATACAACTTATCATGCGTTGCTTGCAACGCTTGATACTGAATAAATAATCTTCGATTTAAATCTTTAATATAAATAACTGAAAATGCGGATAACAACAAAATCCCAATCAACACCATATTGATTAACTTCGGTCTTTTAATTTGAATGGAGGGCAATGTTGGTTGGAATCTATTTTCCGATATCGAACGCACAGCTGTATTCATTGTATTTTCTCCACCACTCTTAAAATTGCACTTCTGGAACGAGGATTTTCATTAACCTCTTGTTCTTTAGCCGTTATTCCCCACGCAATACGCTTCACTTCCGGCGCGAACATATCCTGGGTAACCGGCAGATTTCGGGGGTAATCGCCCCCTTGCTGTTTTTTTCGCATAAATGCCTTAACGATCTGATCTTCTAAAGAATGAAAACTAATCACGGCCAACCTTCCTCCTACCCCTAAAGCAGAAAGTGACTGCTCCAAACACAATTTGAGTTCATCTAACTCATGATTAATATAAATTCTAATAGCCTGAAAAGATCGGGTGGCAGGGTGTTTATGTTTTTCCCAAGCGGGGTTTGCTTTGGAAACAATTTCAGACAATCTTTTGGTCCTGGTAAAAGGCTCTTCCTTGCGAGCTTCCACAATGGCTCTTGCAATTCGCCGCGAAAACCTTTCTTCACCGTACTCCCACAAAACCTGGGCGATGGCTTCTTCACTAGCACTGTTTAACCAACTAGCTGCGTCGGGAGAATCATTCGGATTCATGCGCATATCCAGCGGGCCATCTTGAAGAAAGCTAAATCCTCGCTCTGATTCGTCTAATTGCGGCGAGGACACACCTAAATCTAATAGGATGCCATCCACCTTCCCTTGTAGACCTAATTCATCAATGAATGATTCCAACATTGCAAACGATCCTTGTCTTATTTGAAATGATTCCTCGTGAAAATTTTCTTTTCCGAATTGCACAGCACTGGGATCTTTATCGATGGCGAGTAAAATTCCATTTTTATCCAATCGATTAAGTATTTCTTGTGAATGACCCCCTCTACCAAATGTCGCGTCTACGTAAACACCGTCGGGTTTTATGGCTAAATACTGCATGACTTCCGTTAATAACACTGGCTTATGCAGATTACTCATCCTTATATCGATAAATTCAGTAATTCAGCGGGAAAGTCCTTATCATCTTCGAGGTCACTTGCAATCCAATTTTCCCGACTTTTAGTCCACAACGGTTCCGCCCAAATTTCAAATTTTCTTCCTTGCCCCACCAAAATGACTTCTTTTTCGAGCTCAGCATAATCTCTTAATAAGGCGGGGACCAAGATGCGCCCATTAGTGTCTAGCTCTACTTCTGTGGCGTGCCCGATTAATAATCGCTGCACTCGTCTTGCCCATCGATTAAAAGATGGCAGGCGTTCAAGCTTATTTTCTAACATCTCCCATTCATTTAAGGGGTATAACAAAAGACATGCATCTTCAGTATCGATCGTAATCACCAGCTGGCTCTTCACTTCCTCAAGCTGCGGACGATAACGAGTAGGAATCGACATTCGACCCTTACTATCTAAATTGACTGCATTAATACCTCTAAACACCGGGAAAACCACCCACTTTTAACCACTTTATTCCACATTATGACATGCAGTCTCAATAAAGCGCAATGAAATCGCGGTATTTATCGTAATTCAGCCCATTTTTGAGGGGAAACCAACCTCATTCCAACCAGGAAAGAAATGGTGTGAGCTAAAGCGCACAGAAACTGATTCTAATGGCCATTGCGGAGTAAGGGGTATTTTTGGTTAAATTTTCACTAAATTCATATAAATTTAGTAAATAAGCAGAGGTAGGTATAATGTATAGCAAGGTTCCGGGCACAGCGAGGGGGATCATCGAAAGTCTCATTATTGACTTTGGCTACAGCTCTAAACAGATAGCAGACGCTTTACGGATTTCCAAAAAAACCATCTATCGCATAAAAAAAGGGTTTTCCCCAAAACCTGTCACCCATTTAAATCTGATCCAACTCTATCTTAGCTTGCAAAAAAACAATTTCGAGCAAGACCAAGCTAGACTACCCACTAACTGACCGTAGGATCTTTCGACAAATGAATAATCACTCGCCTTTTATTTTGAATCCAAATTTTGATTATAGAGAACTGACCGATGCGCTGAACGAACGACTTAACAAGGCCAATGCATTAGCGCAATTTGCGCTGGTGGGAGGTGTTTCTGATCACGTTAATCAAGCGGTGCATAATTATCTGTGGGCGCTTAGTCAGCTGATTGAAGAAGCGTGTGAAATTAGCCATAAAATGGTGACAGATAATAAAGTTGGAGTTAGCCGATAAGCCGGGTTCTGTCGTGGACAGTCATTTATCTTGGGCACACGTCACCGTGATACCTCATGCGACCTACCCAGATCCAAACGCGAGCAGCGTATTGCAAAAAGCGGGATCTCTACTTGGTCTTGCTCCAGATGGGGTTTGCCCTGCCACTGATGTTGCCATCAGCGCGGTGCGCTCTTACCGCACCATTTCACCCTTACCAAAAAATGGCGGTATATTTTCTGTGGCACTTTCCGTAAGCTTACACTTCCCAGGCGTTACCTGGCATCTTGCTCTATGGAGCCCGGACTTTCCTCTGAATTAACAGCGACTGCCTAGCTCACTCCAACCTAAAATTATAGTACCTATGCAAATTTAATACTACAAACTTCTGACCGCAACATAAATAACAAATATGTCCGGGCCCATCGGTACGCGTGTGTAGCAGAAAATGGAATACTAGCCCCCGTAACACATCTTATTTCATTCATTTTCTCTAAATTTAGGGCTTTTTTTGAGTTCAAGTGCCGCCGCATACACTTCATTTTTGCTGGCACCCATTATTTTACTCACTAACATGGCGGCTTGTTTTATAGGTAATTCTGGCAACATTATCTCCAACATGGAATCAATGGCGCGTGCATCTGTGATTTTTTCCTCAGCATTCCCTGCGACAAGCACCACAAACTCACCTAGTCGTTGTTCGGAAGAAGTCATGAGAAAATCAAATACCGCTGCCACCGAACCGGATTTAATTGTTTCGTATTTTTTAGTTAACTCGCGGGCAATCACCAATTCTCGATTACCTAACACTTCCAAAATATCTGTTAACGCATCCAAAATTCGATGCGGCGATTCATAGAAAACCAAGCTGCAAGTCAAAAATTTAAGGTCAACTAGCGCTTGTTTCCGACTTGATTGTTTGCTCGGCAAAAAACCACCAAAGTAAAAATGCGGAGTCGAAAATCCTGAGGCACTGAGCGCAGTAATGAGGGCCGAAGGTCCGGGAATTGGAACAATAGTGAGGCCCTCCTGCCTTACCAACCGCACTAAGTAGGCTCCCGGATCACTTATTAAGGGAGTACCCGCATCGGTGACATAGGCCACATCATGGCCGCTCTTTAGTTGTTCAATTATTTTTGTGCTGTGAGTGCGCTCATTGTGCGCGTGTAATGAATAAAGGGGGGTATCGATACCATAGTGATTCAATAATTTCTTACTCTGGCGGGTGTCTTCAGCTGCAATGAGGTGCACGCGTTTTAATACCGTAATCGCACGTAAAGTAATATCCTCTAGGTTTCCAATCGGCGTCGCAACCACATACAATTTACCAACTTCCTGCATAACAAATTCCATGCATAATATGAATAAAATTTATTCTCCCACACAACTTTGCGGCTTAAAAGCACAAAACATGGCGCGTGCTTACTTACAAAAGAAAGGCTATCGACTTGTAAAAGAAAATTTTCGCACTAAAGCCGGGGAAATTGATCTCATTATGGAAACCCCTAACACACTGGTATTTGTAGAAGTACGCTTTAGAAAGTCCACTCTGTATGCTAGTAGCTGTGAAAGCATTACATATACAAAGCGTAAAAGAATAATCACTACTGCATCGATATATCAACAAAAAAATCCTACCTGCAAAGAGTGCAGATTCGATGTAATTGCAATAAATAGCCATTCTGATATCGACGAGATTGACTGGATTCCAGCCGCTTTTCATGTAGAATGAGACCTCCCTTACAGAAAGACAAGAACAGGTATGAGCGTGATCGAACGGATAAAACAACATTTTCATGATAGCATTTCCATAAAATCTCTCTCCGCAGAATTATTACCTAATGCTATTGCAAGCGCGGGTCAACTTATGGTTCAAGCGCTTTTAGACAACCATAAAATTTTAAGTTGTGGCAATGGGGGTTCTGCTGCCGATGCACAACATTTTTCATCTGAAATGATTAATCGATTTGAAACAGAACGTCCTAGCTTACCGGCGATTGCCCTGACCACTGACACATCCACATTGACCTCGATTGCAAACGACTATCATTATGATGAAATTTTTGCCAAACAAATAAAAGGCTTAGGCCAAGCTGGCGATATTCTTTTTGCCATCTCTACCAGTGGCAATTCAGGTAATATGGTAAAAGCGGTTCAAGTAGCGCATGACAGAAATCTCCATGTAATCGCTTTAACCGGAAAAGATGGTGGCCAAATGGCCTCCTTACTGCAAGGCAATGACGTGGAAATAAGAGTTCCCGCCCAATCAACAGCGCGAATTCAAGAAACCCACTTATTAATTATTCATTGTCTTTGCGATTTAATAGACCGAACATTATTTAGCAATGAGGAAGAATATGATGAAACAAGTATTGCTATGTAACCTACTTCTAATCACATTATTTTTAAGCGGCTGCCTTCCCGCTGTCTTTGTTGCGGGCGCCACAGCGGGCGGCTCTGTGATAACTGACCGCCGGTCTTTTCAAACCATTTTGAAAGATAAACAAATCACCTGTAAATCATTGATACAATTAAATTCAGAACCGGCCTTAAAAAATTGCTCCCACATATCTGTCGCCACTTTCAATCGAGTCGTCCTCCTTGTCGGTGAAACAGAGAATATGCAACTCCGCGATAGGGCTTATGAATTAGTAAAAGCGGTACCCAATATTCGTCGTATAACCAATGAGATAGTAATAGGTGATCCACTAGACGGCAAAGGACACTCTACCGATATGTGGATTACCACTAAAGTTAAAACAGCGATGCTTGCAGAAAAAGGCTTAAATTCCACACAAATTAAAGTCATCACTGAAGGCACTGTTGTCTATTTAATGGGACTGGTGACACATTGCCAGGCAGAAACAGCTATCAATGTAGTTCGTCAAGTAACCGGGGTTACCAAGGTAGTCACTTTATTTGAATTCTGTCCCGGCTAATTAAGGCATTTTTAAAATATGCGCTGGACTCTACTTCTATTATATTTTTTATTAGTGGGTTGCGTAAACACTGCACTTTCTGGGGCAAATGTAGTTTATAAACATAAATATCTCCAGGAAGGAATGAGTGATTGCTGCATTACAATTCGAAGCTGGAATACCCTTAAACATACCTACCCTGAAGAAGCCATTAAACATCTTAACCTGCTCTGCTTTAATCGAATCGTACTTTTAACGGGTCAAGTACCCTCTGCAGAAATTAGAAGTAAGATCGAGAATACGTTACAGAACATTCCTAATATCGCTAAAATTTATAACGCCACCACCACTGACCAACCCACAACCCCTCGGGAACAACTGGCAGACAGCTGGATCACCACCAAAATAAAATCAAAAATAATTACCTCCAGTGAGATTTATGCTGACAAAATAAAAGTTGTCACAGAAAAAAATATTGTTTACTTAGTCGGAATAGTCACCCGTAATGAAGCAGAAGCGGCAGTTACTTTAGCGGAGCAAACTGAGGGCGTCTGTCAAATTGTAAAAGTATTTTATTATATGACAATGCCCGAAATAGGTGGCTGATCAGTTTATCTACTTGAGTATTTTAAGGGGTCACTCTGTCAGCGGCCTCTAACAAGTCATAGCCACAATAGATTGCATTTAAAGTCACGCAGACTATTATACTTGCATGGGAAATTTTACTATCGCACAAATGATTGCCGTCTGGGCTCTTCCAGTAATATTCGCCATTACCGTTCACGAAGCGGCGCATGGCTGGGTTGCCAATAAACTCGGGGATGATACTGCTAAATCACTCGGTCGAGTTACTTTAAACCCGCTAAAGCATATACATTGGTTTGGAACGATAGTGCTCCCCGCAATTTTACTCTCTCTAACGGGTTTCGTTTTTGGCTGGGCAAAGCCTGTACCGATTAGCTGGAATAAACTTAAAAATCCTCGCCGCGATATGGCAATCGTCGCACTCGCTGGACCGGGGGCTAACTTTATAATGATCTTACTCTGGGCACTTATAGCAAAGTTAGATTACGTCTTCTTCGGCAACCATTTGATCTGGGCCAAGGCCATCGCTTACATGGGTCTTGCAGGCATCAATATTAATCTGATTTTAATGCTGCTTAACTTAATACCTATTCCGCCGCTAGATGGCAGCCGTGTGCTTTACAGTCTGCTGCCCCCTTCCCTCTCCGAGAAGTTTCAACACTTTGAGCTTAGTGGATTGCTAATACTTATATTATTGCTATTTTCAGGTTTATTAAATCCGGTGATCCTTACACCAATGCTTTATCTACGCAGCATAATTTTATCGCTATTTGGTTTATCATAACTGCTCAGTTAAATAGAGACATTGCCAACGTTCTTTCATCTTAGTTAACCGCTGGAAGTCGCTAACGAATTGGGTCAGGATCATTGTCGGCGCACACTTTTTTCACTACCGCCCCACTCGTTGTTTTATCTAAAAATTCGGCCATTTTTCTACACTGATTAATATTTATTTCCTGAAATTTATTTGGAAACTCGTCTAGGGTATTGAGCCAAACTGCATGATTCAGTGGGTTATTAAGTTCATCATAGCGCTTTACAATTAGCCGCCAGCTCTCCTCAGGATGTTTTTTTAAATAGTCTTTAGCACTATTAAGGGCGTCAAAAAAGGCATTAAAACGATCACCCGATTCTGATTGTTTAGTAATAAATACTAATTCACTATAGAGGGGCACTCCATAGTCTTCAGGGAAAAAGACGCGTCCTTCTTGCCCCAACATTTTAAGCTGGATAAGTTCAAAGTTACGCATTATGCCCATAGCGGCATCGACTTTTTTTGAAAGCAATGCTTGCGTTAAGTCATAATGGACATTGATGAGTGTTACATCATTTAATGACAATCCCTCTTTATTAAGCATGGTTTTTAATATGAGTGGATCAATCGCAGGGGCTGAATAAGCAATTGTTTTGCCCTTCAAATCACTAATTCTATTAATAGAGCTCGCTTTAAGAACCATCAATGCATTTAATGGACGACCGATAAGTGTACCGACTTGTTTTAGAGGCAACCCTTGCGCCACTGCCATTAACACATGTGGCTGGTAGTCGAGAGCAATATCTCCCTTACCTATAGCAATCCACTTAGGTGGATCATTGGGGTCTGCAGGGGTAATAATTGCAACATCTAAGCCATTTTTAGCAAAAAAGCCCTGTTCTTTCGCGATAAGAATAGGGGCGTGATTTGGATTCAAAAACCAATCTAATACCAGGACTATCTTTTGATTAGCATGGCTGGTTAGCGTACAAAATAACAGCACCACTATTAATACTTTTTTCAAATTATACTCATTATTTCATTTCAGCAATGACAGCAGCAAAAGGCATGTTAGAATAAAAAATATTTATTCATGCGAAGGCTCTCATGTCTGCACCTGAAAAAAGGCATTCAACATCAAAATCTGCAACCACCATTACACAAAAACTGCAAAGGCCTAGCAATATAAATTTATATGCAAAAGAAAACTGGTCACACACACTTTCAGATCACCTCGCGCAGACCACACCTATTCTACCTCAAGCTCACATTATAAACTGGAATATAATGGCGTGGGGCAATGGCCATAACAATGCTTATCAAAAAAAAGAAACCCGTGAAGAATATTTTGCAAGATTGATTCGTATCGCCAAAGCGCTCATCGAAGAAATAAAGGGCAATCCACATTTAGCAATAGCGACACTACAAGAAGTACCTGAGAATCAAAAGGCACGTCAATTTTTTTTCCAACTTATCAAAGATGCATTACTCCCCGATAAAAACTGGGTGATAGACGAGTCATATTATCAGAAAAGCGAGGGCAATAATTTTGGATTATTTATCCTCTATGACAAAGTGAAGCTGGCAAATCAACCTGCTATTATTTTAATTCCTGGGCTCACCACCCAAGAGGGCCGCACTCTAACGATAGATCTGCAGTTTTTGAGGGGGGATAAACATTATCCTGTGAGAATTATCAATGCGCATTTCCGCTACAAAGATAAAAATAACACTAACCAACGTCTCACCGTGGCTCAGGCTCAAACTGAAATAGATACCTTACTTAATTCAACTGCTGAACAAGTGGTGATTGCAGCAGATTATAATCAGGATATTCACAAGATAGAGTCTAAATACCCAGATAAAACTTTTTATGGGGCAGTGCCCTCATCGGTCACTTACAAAGAAGGCCGACTTGTCGATAAAAATATTGATGGTTTTATTTTTAAATACCCTCCCGAACTGGATTAATTTTTCCACCTTAAGCCATACTTACCACTTTATTGTTGTTGCTAGCACTTTGTTAACAATTCCATAAAGGGATAAAGAAAATAGTGTAATGACGGCGATACACGCAAACATGAGTGGAATTTCTAGACGCGCACTTGCATTTAACATCAGAAAACCCAATCCCTTACTTGCTCCCACCCATTCACTTATCACCGCTCCGATCGGCGCCAATGCGGTCGCAACTTTTATGCCGACCGCTAAATTGGGCAAGGCATGGGGTATGCGAAGATGCCATAAAACCAAATAATTTTTTCCCTGCATAATTTTCGCCATATCCAACCATTCAGATTTGGTTCTCGTTAGGCCTTCATAAAATGCACTGGCGACGGGGAAAAAAAGCATGAGCATCACGGTTATTATTTTGGAGGTCATTCCATAACCAAACCAAAGCACTAATAAAGGTGCAATGGCAAAAGTAGGAATGGCCTGGCCCGCAATAATAATCGGTAGCAACCAATAGCGAATAATAACCACCTGAGCCAGTGCAAGCGCAATAATGGCTCCCAGCAAAATACCCAGTAAAAGCCCAGTCAAGGTCTCTACGACGGTGGGAATGGCATTAGCCATAATGAGACTGGCGTGAACTATTAACGCTTGTAGCACTTCGTAAGGGCTAGGCAGGATGTAGACTGGCAAATGAAATGCCATCACTAACACTTGCCATATTAAGATTAAAATAAGCAGGGAAAGTAAGCCTCGCCACATCAACATTCCATTACCTCTTTTGCATGGCTTAATGTTTCAAGTATTTCAGCATGCCTGGATAATAAATGGTGATTGGTTAATTCGCGTGGGGGATTATCTGATAAATTAATTTCTGTTTTTATCTCAGCTGGTTTGCCTGACATGACATAAATACGGTGACCGAATCTTAATGCTTCCAAAGGATCATGGGTGACTAACACTACGGTGCGGTCCTTGAGTAATTCCGCGGCTAACTCCCCGATATGGGTACGCGTAATGACATCTAGCGCTGCAAAAGGTTCATCCATTAAAATCACTGGTTTGTCTTCAAAAAGCGTGCGCGCTAAGAGGACCCTCTGCTTCATTCCCCCCGAAAGCATGTGAGGCAGGGAGTGGACATGTTTTTTTAATCCTACACGAGAAAGTAGAGAAGCCGCCTGCTGACTTGCAGTAGCGCTAATTTTCTCTCCACGTAGCGCCATCCCTATGACAACATTCTCCAACGCAGTCAACCAGGGCAATGGTTGTTCATTTTGCGCAAGATAAGCGATTCTGCCCTCAAGGGTTTGTCCATCTGTCGCGACGACAGGATGTAACGAATTAGCACTGGGTTGCAATCCAGCGATAAATCTCAATAGACTGGTCTTCCCCGCGCCACTCGGAGCGAGTAAGCAGGTCCATTTTGCAGCGGGAATCGTGAGATTTAAGCCTTGAAATAACAGATGATGATCGTACTCGAGAAAAGCGTCTTTTATTTGAATGCCAGGAACAATTGCCATTAGGGCTATTTGACAATTTTAAGAAATGGTTTCTTACCCGATTTATCTTTAGGCGCTTCATACTTACTGTTATCGGGAGGCGTATCGCCGCCCGGCTCTTCGCCGAAAAACATGCCCGCGCCATTTTCTTTCGCATAAATTGCAGCAATGGCATCCATTGGAGCATAAATATGTCGCGAAACGCCCGAAAAAGAAGCGTGGAACTCTAGCTCAGTATTAGTGATGCTTAATTGATGAATTGCATCCGGCGCGACGTTCAACACAATTTGATTATCATTGATATATTCTTTTGGCACATAGACTTCAGGTAAGTCAGTATTAACAAGGATATAGGGCGTGAGATAATTATCATTAATCCACTCATAAAGCGCCCTAACAAGGTAAGGTCGACTAGAGGTCATGATGCTCTCTAAGCTCGCATTCTGATTCTGTTAAACTGGCCTGAAACGCTTCGCGTTGAAAAAGACGTTTTGCATAGGCTTTTATGGGCGCAGAAGAATTAGGTAATTCAATATCAAGCGCCGGCAAACGCCATAATAGAGGGGCTAAATAACAATCAACTAATGAAAATTCTTCGCTCATAAAGTAAGGCATAGTGCCAAACAGTGGGGCGAGTGAAACAAGATTTTCACGAAGTTCTTTGCGCGCCGCGTCACTTGTTTTGTCCTTAGCCAGAATCGCTAATAAAAGCTTATACCAATCATTATCAATTCTAAACATCATGAGACGGCTTTTAGCACGCGCCACAGGATATACAGGCAGCAGGGGTGGGTGAGGGAAACGCTCGTCTAAATATTCCATAATAATATTAGATTGATACAACACTAAGTCTCTATCAACTAAAGTAGGAACACTTTGATAAGGGTTAAGTTCAATTAAATCTTCTGGGGGATTATCCACATCAACATTTAAGATATCGACACTTACGCCTTTTTCTGCCAAAACTATTCTGACACGGTGGCTATAAGGGCAAAGTGGGCCTGAATATAAAGTCATCACAGATCGCTTAAGGACAGTCAAAATTATCACTCCTTTCCGCGCTAATTAAAGCTAAGAGCAAAAACGTCCTCGGGGACGATTCTGCTCTATAAAATGGCCTTGGTAAAATAGTAGAGCTGAAATGTAAGCCCGCATAACATGCAGGCTAAAAAGATATTAACGTTTAGAGAACTGAGGTGCCTTACGCGCCTTTTTAAGACCGACTTTCTTACGTTCTACAATTCGCGCATCTCGTGTTAATAAATCTTTGGCACGCAACTTACGGCGCCACGAATTTTCATTGATTTCTTCGCTTTTTTCTACGCCTTCTTCATCGTACTCCACCAGAGCCCGCGCTAATCCATGGCGAATTGCGCCAGCTTGACCGGTACTGCCACCACCACGCACTGTTACGTAGATGTCAAATTTACTCATTGCATCTACTGCAACCAGAGGTTGTTTCACAATAACTCGGGAGGTTTCACGAGCGAAATATTTTTCCAGAGGAAGATGATTGACGGTGATATCGCCTTTTCCAGGACGAATAAATACACGTGCGGTCGCCGATTTACGACGTCCGGTACCGTAATTCTGAGTTTTTGCTTTAGCTTTAGCTTGTGCCATTAATTGTACCCCGTTAAATATTGTCTAGTGGCTGTGGTTGCTGAGCAGTATGCGGATGCTCAGTGCCCGCGTAAACCTTTAGTTTTCGGAACATTTCTCTGCCCAAAGGACCCTTGGGTAACATGCCTTTTACTGCAATCTCAATAACACGCTCTGGTGTTTTTGCAATCATTTGTTCAAAGGTGGTTGATTTGATTCCGCCTGGGTAGCCGGTGTGATGATAGTAAACTTTATCACTTGGCTTGTTGCCGGTAACGGTTATCTTTTCCGCGTTTATAACAATAATATAGTCACCTGTATCTATGTGGCGAGTATATTCGGGCTTATGCTTGCCTTGTAATCTTATCGCTATTTCAGAGGTCAAACGACCTAATGTTTTGTTTGTTGCATCTACCAGATACCAACTACGTCGCAGCGAATCAGGCTTAGCACTATATGTACTCATTTAATAGGTGCTCCAAAGAAATGAAAAGGGGGAAATATTACAGTAAAGATGCTAAATATACAAGAACTTCCAGAGAATCACCCATGGTTTTAAGCCTTGTTTGTAAGCTCGCTTATTTTAATATAGATAAAACGCTTTGAGCCTATAATTTACGTGCATTTCCACTGCAACAATGGTATTGTCCCCCTCGAATTTACAGCAAATATATTTATTCGGAGTTAACCTCGCAAGGATTTGTGAAGTTAATATGTGCTTATTTTCAAGTTAAATTAAGAGGGAAAGGATAATGCCAAAAGCAACACGCAAAACAATGGCTAAGTCAAAAACAATTAAACCAGCCAAAAAAACCGCCGCTCCAGCTCCTGCTAAGAAAAAATCCAGCGTTAGTGAAGCCTTCACTAAATCTCAAGTTTTAAATTTTCTCGCTGAAAATGCTGGCATTAAGAAAAAAGATGTTACCAATGTTATGTCTGCTTTAGCTGACCTAATGGAAATGCACCTCGGCAACAAACGCGGTCCAGGCGAATTTGTTGTTCCAGGCTTAATGAAGTGCCGCGTAGTCAGAAAACCTGCTACTAAAGCACGCAAAGGCATCAATCCATTCACTAAGGAAGAAACTGTCTTCCAAGCTAAACCTGCACGTAATATCGTGAAAATTCGACCACTCAAAAAATTAAAAGATATGGTTGAATAGCGACTTCTGAAAGGATACCCGCGACTCTCGTCGCGGGGCAATCCTAACCTCTTGAACGCTTCGTATTTTAATGTCTACGCCCCCTCCTTTAGATACCGCTATAATATTAATAAGTCTTGTTAGCACGGGCTTTTGTATAGGCCTACATTTATCATTTTAATTGGGGTGGCCTATAGCTTGGTGGAGGCAGGTGCAGAGATGAATAACTGGGGTCCTTGATTTCACTGCGTTGCATCAAGGCTACGGTATAAAATTTGGCTTTGGAATGCTTACTTACGGATAGAATGAGAGGTAAATACGTAAGGTTTCTTTAAGATTAAATATATATAATATTAAACATCAACTACTAAATGAAGGTTACTTATGCCAACCAACGAGCCCACCCTGCAAGAAATGATTGATCAAATGGCCGCCAAACGTGATGCCCTCCCCCCTCCTGCGGCCCAAGGAGAGAAATCCAGTATATCGCCTAAACTCAAGAAAGAAGAAATTAGCAAGGCAACTCTTGGGCAGGTTGAGCAGTTGGAAGGTGAACTTTTTTCATTAATCGATACAGCTCCTGAGATAGTGCAATCAGATCTTAAGGAGCAAGCCAGAGAAGATAAAAAAATTGCAGATTCTACCAGTATTTATATGTTAGACGATTCTAATAAAGGCTGGAAATTCGGCTCTCAGGGTAAGTCCTTTGACGGCTTGAATGACTACCAAAATAAATCTAAAGAATTCTTTGAGAAAACCTTAACAACACACAAGATTGAAGGGGTTATAGCCACTAATATAATTAAGGCTCTTGCACAATTACAAAATGCGCGGCAACTGCTTTTAGCGAAAGCACTAGAAGACCAAAGCGTCGCAAAGAGTGCTTTTTTTGAGCTTAAAGCTGCCATGGAAGGACTTCCCGATGATATTGTTGATGCCAAAGCTGAAGGCGCCAAAGATACCTCAAACAGCTTCATGGCTTTATTAAATGCGCAAGAAAACCATACTTTAACGGGAACTGATCCAGTTACCAAAAAGCAGCATTATATTCATTTAGAAGGCGATAGCTTAGTCAGTGACGACCCGATAATTCTAGGTAAAGCGATGGCGGCCGCGGGTTATAAAAGCATCGTTGTTTCGGGTGGGCCACTAAAAGCACTCGCCACCGCGCGCGCCGCACACGCCGCAGGGGTACTTAACGTTACTTTTGATGATGCCACTCGGGATGCCATTCACAATCCTGCTGCCTACCCGAGCTATTATGATAGAGAAAAAGCGGTAGCAGAATATAACGCCATAATTAAAATCAATACCGCCAATAAAGATGCAAAAATGGCTGAGAAAAACACCATTAAGAATGCACAGCAACCACAAGACCCCAATCGCAGAATGATCAACAAGGCGCGTGTCTTTAATCTTATCCATCCCGATGGCCCCGCCCATGCTGAAATGCTTCGATCCATGCCCATGGCCGATGTGGCGACGCTCGCTCGCTTACTTGAAGATAAATCTTTTGATATTAAAGGGATGAGATTGAATGGCCAAGAGTATATTCGTTGGTTGGTGAGAAACTTTCCTAATACTGACGAAAATAAAACTAAAACTTTTGAAGCTGAATCAACCAAAGAAGAAGTGGTTCTGACTCAGCACGCGATTCAACAATTAAAATTAGACGAGAAAGGAAAAAGAGATCCTCTACACGTAGCTGATATCATCTCCCAAAATAATGGCGACGCTCGGACCTTACTCTATAAGGATGAACATAACCAAATCAATTTAACGGTTGAGGAGAAAGCGGTTCTTCTCAGTAAAATTTTTGATCGATTCCACATCAGTATTAAGCAAAATCCTAAACCTTTTCCGGGTGGCAAAGACCATGGCGCAGAAGCCAAAAATGAAATGAAAGCCTTGCTCGCCTCCTCGACTCAAGAGGAAGCCACTCAGATATTAGCTATATTCAACAGCGACTATAATCGCGCTGCGAGCAAAGTCAGACAACTCGACCCAGGTTCTTCAAAAGATCTTAAGAAGATATATGAAAAAAATGCCGCATTTGCGGGCTACAACGAAATTCAAGGCGTCCCTACTCCTATGCTCACCGATCAATCGAGTTTTAATCTGTATTGCAAGTTATTAGGCACACTGAAGATCGCTGTGAAAGAGCTGGCAATTATACCCCCCGGTAATCAGGAAGAATTGGAGGTTAGTGATCGAAGGCCAGGGTGGGTACAAAATGGAAATAGCGGCGTGCGCAACTCTAATCCTGTTCAAGCCGAAGCAGAGGAGGAAGAAGAAGAAAATGAAGAGGACCCCTTAAATAATCCTCATCAAAACAATGAAGAGGATACCTCAAGTAATCCGAATCTAAACGAGGATGACAACAACCCCTCAAATTACAGGCCCTAAATAGCTCAAGGCTTAGCCGCCTTGGGCTCGTGAATGATTAATGTAGGGCATTCTCTCTGAATACGTTGATATTTAGCTTCTTCATATTTTGAAGGCTGGTACCCTGTAACCGGTAGATGCAAGTCTTGCGCAGCCTTCCACACTGCCCAGCTCATAAAGGGGTGGCCATTTACAATATGAATGGCCGGCCAATTTTCTTCCTTGGCTATACGCACCATATCGGCCCCTGTATTCATGATTTGTAATATTATCGTGCCCCTCCCCGAACAAACACGCTCTAGAATCGCCGCATCATTTTGAATATAGTCGCCTTGGTAAAATAACATTTCTCCGGGAGAAGCAGACATCGCGTTCTTATAATTCAAAATTGACCAGCCTGAGCTAGATCTAATAATTTTTATATCCGCAAAGTCGTCATCAGCCGCCTCCGGATTCAAAATTTGAACGAAGGCGTATTTTTGATGAATATTCTCAAGTTCCTGGGGTGTAATCTCCCGCTGAAAATCTAATTCGGGCACGGGCAACCCTTCTGCACGCTTGCCCCAGATTAATTTTGCAAACTCATCTAATGAGTCATATTCTTTTGGCACTTTATCTTACCTCAAACTTCTTTTTTTAATTGTAGTCTGTACAAATTATGAACACAAATACATTGCCCATTATCTTGCACGAGGGGGCAATAAAGGTGTCAGTTTTTCAACCAGTAAATCTCTAAGGGTCACCAGTTCGCCATGAAAAAAATGTCCTACATTTGGCATGCTAATGAGGGTCGGTTTAATGGAAAGCTGCTCAATCCAAGTGAATACTTGATCTGGAGGAACCACTTCATCAGCTTCGCCTTGTACAACTACCCAGGGAAATTGAATCAATGGCAAACTCTTAAAATCATTGTGATGCACGGGCGGTGCAATAGTTATTAAGGCCACAGGGTTCACTTCAGTAGCAACCTTGGTCGCAATATAAGATCCGAAAGAAAATCCAGCGAGTACTAATTGGCAGTCGGGGTAATTACTCTTAGCCCAGTGAATTACTGAGCGCAGATCATCCAATTCGCCTTTAGCATAATCATGCACCCCTTCACTCAAACCCACCCCTCTAAAGTTAAAGCGTATAGGAGTAATCTCCAGGCGTTGAAATACTTTAACCACCGTGGTGACCACCTTATTTTGCATATTGCCTTCATGCAATGGATGGGGGTGGCAGATGATGCCCACTAATTTCGCAGGAGAAATAAAAGGAGGCTCTATGAGGGTTTCTAAGTTACCGGCAGCACCTTGAATAAATATTTTTTGAGTGTGGGACATGCTTTTCCTTCAAAATAAGGGATAGCAAATCATTATACAAGTTATCAAGCAGAAGTCATCGCTGTGGCTCAGGCAGAATAAGCCCTGCTGACTCATCAGGGGGAGTTAGCTGTTCTTCAGGTAAATTTTCAATTGAGGCAATATAACTAGGTAGATTTTCACCGTTAACTGCCGCTTTTGAATTTTGAATGCCAGCAAGATTTGCGATGGTATTGAGTCCTTCGCCACTCATCACGAGGGTAGAAATTTTAAACGTAAGAATTGCGAGCAAACAGATTATTCCTATGCCCAACATCACATCGACAACCGATCGGCGTTTCTTTATAAGAGGGCGTTGATGCAAACTTCCTTTAGAAGTAAAGTGCAACGCAATACGGTTGATCCTTCCAGGATAGCCTTCGGAAAGTTGAAAAATATTTTTTAGTGTCTTTTTTGAGAGGGGTTTAATTTTTTTTGGAGAGGTTTGTAATAACGACTGTTTCAGATAATGCTTCATTTCTTTGAAAGAAAGCGGCTCTAAAGACAACAACGCACAAGAACTGGCGATATTATTTCTTTCAAGCAAGGTGTCTATTCTTTTATTTAGAATTGTTTCGCCCACTATTATAAGCTTCAGTTTAGCAACCGATTGTCGATTAAATGCGAGCACCATAGTATTAAAATTTTCTAAAGATAAAGCTTCAGCGTCATCAATGATTAAAACAAACTCCTGATATACATTACGCATAATATGCAGTAAAGAATCAAAATCATTGGCAAGCGGGGCTGAAGAATCTAAATTTAACAAACGCTCAGCGAGTAGACTAAATATATTTATTTTTGATCCGGCTTGAATGAGGTAACAAATAGCTTGGTTTTCTAATTGAAAAGATTTAATCAGCGTACTCTTGCCGCTGCCGATAGGGCCAGTGATAATGGCAGTTGCTTGATCCCCTCGCCTAAAATCATTTAATTTTGCTAATAATGTTTTGGTTCTAGGTAGAAGAGAATAGTCTGGAGCAAGGGGTTTTTCACCCTTGTCTATAAACCCTTTTTCATTATTAATGACAAATTCTTGCATCCGCCAATCTCCACAGCGCTCTATTTTATGGCAAATTTAATTTAGAGCTGATTTTCGATTATCGTTGCTTCAAGAAGTTTTAGATCTATATTCGAACATATTACCGCTTGACCAATCCCTTGGAGTAACACCAATTTCAATTGATGAGTATCCTTTTTCTTATCAGCATTCATTGGCTCAATCATTTGGCCAGCTGATAGCGAATTGGGCAATCTTATCGGTAATTTGGCCATTGTCAAAATATTTTTAATGCGATTGAAAATACCAGTATCTATTAAGCCTAACTTAAGAGAGTAGCTCGCAGCCAAAACTATCCCCGTTGCAACTGCTTCCCCATGCAACCACTCACCATATCCCAAGGCATGTTCTAACGCATGCCCAAACGTATGCCCTAGATTAAGCAAAACCCGAACACCGACTTCTTTCTCATCCGCCTCAACAATATTCACCTTTATAGCGCAGGCCTTCTCGATAGCATACATTAGGGCGGATCGTTCTTTATTTAAGATATTGGGCATATTGATTTCAAGCCAAGCGAAAAAACCCTCATCAGCGATAAGGGCAACCTTAATTATTTCTGCAAGCCCGGCATAAAACTCACGATCGGGCAGCGTCTGCAGCGTAACAATATCGATGAGAACAGCGCTCGGCTGATAAAATGCGCCAATCATATTTTTTGCTAATACATGGTTCACTGCGGTTTTGCCACCTATCGATGAATCGACTTGACTAAGCAGGGTCGTCGGAATTTGAAGATACGCCACACCGCGTTGATAACACGCTGCCGCAAAACCGGTAATATCGCCTACCACACCGCCCCCCAATGCAATCAACGTTGTATTGCGGCGGTGTTTTCTCATTATTAATGCATCAAATAATAAACTGAGTGTGGCAAGGGTTTTATGCTCTTCGCCATCGGGCAATATGTATTCATCACAGGCATAGTCACTCAAACTCTGCTTTAACGTATTGAGATATAAAGGGGCCACTGTCGTGTTAGTCACTATAAAAACTTGGCTATTCGTAATATGCTGACTTAACAGCGGCGCGGAAAGAATGCTTTCGCCAATATAAATAGGATAAGATCGACCCCGTAAATCGACAGTTAATGTTCGCATTAGTTTATTCCGAAAAATCTAGATCTATTTCAAGATAACGCACTATAGTTTTTCAAGGATACTGTCCACTATACCTTTTATAGAGCCATGATTAGTGTCAATTACATGGTCAGCTATTTCAAAATATAAAGGTTCTCGTTCATTTTTTAATCGCTCAAATGCTTCTCTGGCATTTTTATTTAGAATTAAGGGTCGGGTTCGGCTTCGGGAAGTTCTGCGTAATTGTTCTTCTAAGCTGACATATAAGTAAAAAATTTGACCGCTCGCCTTTAAATGCAGACGATTTTCTTCTTTCAGCACTACACCGCCCCCTGTGGCCAATACAATGTGATTTTTTTGAGTGATGGTTTCGATCGCTTTTATTTCACGAAGACGAAACCCTTCTTCGCCTTCAATATCAAAAATCCAGGGGATATCTGCTCCGGTTTGTTCCTCAATGACCTGGTCAGAATCGAAAAAATCATAATCCAAGCATTTAGCCAATAGTTTGCCCACTGAGGATTTGCCCGCACCCATCGGGCCTATTAGAAAAATATTGGTTTTGTCGGTCATATTTTCAAATTTGAGGTTAACTACCATTTACCTAAGTCTTAGCTAGATAGTATATGTGGAG
The DNA here is from genome assembly GCA_013697705.1 of Gammaproteobacteria bacterium. NCBI lineage: Bacteria > Pseudomonadati > Pseudomonadota > Gammaproteobacteria > Gammaproteobacteria bacterium. The sequence continues at coordinate 88,140 of JACCWJ010000008.1, forward strand.
AAACGAATATTAATAACTCTTTCCGTACAAAATGTTTATTTTTTTGTGATAACAAACTCCCCAGTAACGGCACCCTGCATACGCCAGGAATTTCATGGGTGGCCTCTGCTTCAGATTTTTCGAATATCCCACCCAATATCAATGTTTCCCCATCGTGAATGACCACCTGGGTTTTGAGCTCTTGCGTCTGGATAGCTGGAGTCCCATTAACAGCGATGGGAGAAATTTTATTCTGATGAATTTCAAGCTCTAAAACAATACGCCCGTCAGGTAATACTGTTGGAGTAACTTTTAAGCTTAACGCGGCTTTTTTAAACGTCACACTCGTTGCCCCACTAGAAGTGCTTTCTTGGTAGGGAATTTCTTCTCCCGCCTCGATGACAGCAGGTTTGCGATTCTGGGTAATGAGAGTGGGGTCTGCAATTATTTTACTCTGACCCGTTGTTTCTAATGCATGGATTTGCAAATTTAACAATTGTTGCTGGCCAATTGATGCAATAGCAAATTGAAAGCTATTCATGTTTAGCTCTGGAGTTGAAATATTCAATCCTTGTGCTGAATGTGGTCTTGTGTTTTGTTTAAAACACACCCCCAACTCATGAATTTTTTTGTCGTCAATATTAATAATTTTGGCAGCAATTAAAACCTGTTTTTCTGGCTGATCAATTTCATGCAGATAATTAATTAAGTAGGGTAGATTTTCTGTGGTGTCCTTGATAGTCAAACTATTCTCACGCGGATTTAAGCTAATTTTTGAGTTCGCAGTGAATAGATCGGTTTGAGTTTTGAGCGTGTTTTTTACAAAATCAGCATCTGTGTGCTGAATTTTCACTTTTACCACCTTATACGGCGAGGATTCGGATAAAATCTTCTGTCTCAGTGCAAATTCGTGGGGCGTTCCAATGAGCAATATATTTCCCTCTTGTTTTTTGACGAGCCCCGCCATTTCTAAAATTGTTTTCAATGCATTCTGCCAAGTAATATCATGAAAGTGCAATGATACGTTGCCCGTCACGTGCTCACTCATGATAATGTTATACCCCATCGTTTCAGCGATGAACTGCAACAACTCTCTTACAGGGATCACTTTAAAATCGAGGGACACAATTTTATCAGGCGATTGCCTCACCTCACTTTTGGTCGCAGAGAAGGCAATTGACATAAGTAACGCAACGGTAATTAACACCGCCCAAAAAAATTTATTTTTCACTATTTTATAACCACGTAATTTAAATCATCTGCAACAACAATCTGATCAATGAGCACCTTAATAACTCTTGCACCATTTCTGCCTATCTTCTGGCCTAATGAAACCTGGGAAATATTACCCAACGGATCTCGCACAAAACCGTGACTCGTGTTGGATTGTATAATTGAGCCCAAAAAAACTAAATCTTCCACCTCTACAGTTAACAGTGGATGAATTGCATAATTACATTCATCCACATTAAAAATATCACGCAGTGCTAAACAATTTTCAGGCAAGATTGCAATAATGATGACCGACAACCAACTCACATATCTCATTACAAAGTCACAAGATTAATAAAGATAGACAATCGATTTTGATTATTGGATTTTTGGAGGATGAAATTGGTCGCAAGAAATATTTTGTCTTTATTAATGGCAACCAAAAAATCAAAAAAATCCCCAAAATCACCCTCAGCAACCACCTTAAACTTGACGGAACTTGAAGTGAACTCAAGCACACTCATATGAGTTAATTTGAATGCACTTAATAACAACGTGCTTTTGTTAGCATTGACAGTCGCCGGATGCTCAGCTTCTTTTAATCGCCACCCTTTCGCCAACTCTCTTTGTAATTCAGAAAATTCCTGGCGCAAACCTTTAAGTGTATAAGTTTTTTTAATCCAGACTTCTCGCTCCAGATAATATTGCATCTTTTTTGTGGACACCTCCATCCAATATTGCCCCCAAAACTGCAACAACATCACAGCAGTCACGATCAAGATTTTATTCGTCTTCGACAACTCAAAATAGAAAGAGGTTAGTTTCATAACAGTATTACGATCTTAAATTCTGTCTTTTGCACATCGCACACTGAAAAATTTTTTACCGCAATCTTTATCGAGTGTTTCTTTTGAAGATTATCAAGAAAATTTTTTAACGACTGTGAATTGGCACTTAGCAAAAAACCTTGCATCACTATTTCATTTTCCCTGAAACCGAGCGAAAACAGATACGCATTACCTGGGAAAGTATGCGCAATTTCTTGTAAGATATATTTCAGCTTGTATTGCCTCTCAAATTGGCCAGATCTTTTTACCCAAGCGCTAACAAGTTTTAACTTATCTTTTAAAAAAACCACCTCTAGTCGTTGATGGCAGATATCCCTTTCTAACATCAAATTTGTTTTTTTGAGATTACTCAGTTTATGCCCGACCCACCCCCTATAACCGAGTAATAAAATTGCTGTTACCACCACTCCAACTGTTAACATTAGGATGACATAACGTTGCTCTCGTTGAATCTGCGTCTCTCGCCAGGGCAACAAATTCAACATGACAAAACCATTCCTAACGGTATAAGACGATTAGGATGCATTGCAACGATGTCTCCCAATTTTTCTTCACCAATTATGGGCAGGGAAACATTGTGGTGAATTTTTTTAAATAGACTTGCTTCACATCCTAATAAGATTATATCTGTAATCGGCTGCATAAATGTCTTACTCGACTCATACCTTCTAAAAAATGTCAGCATTTCTTCTTGATAGGATTCGAGTGTGTTTTTGATGACTAAGTTATTGGCTAAAATGCACATATGACAGTCAATGATTATGGCTTGCAAACACTCAGTGGCAGTGACGATGAAGAGCGCATAAACTTTGTCAGACTCTATCACCCCGTAATAGGTGAGGATCTTTTCTACCGCTAAAATATCGGCAGTAATCGTCTTTATATTTAAGCCCGCACGCACAAAAATATTTTGCCACTTGTCGATATAGTCTCTTTTACCTGCTAGCACACGTATCTTTTTACGTAACGCACATAAAAACTCAACATCAAAAAACATAGTTTCTGCAGGGCATGCGAAATATTCTTCTGCATTATATTGCACGAGGTTGCGTACATCTCTCTCCTTGAAATAACTGGAAAACTCTAAAATTTTCAAGACCAAAAAACGATTAGGCAATGCGAGATGGCAGGGAATGTCCTTATAATGCGTTTGGAGATAGTGGATGGCTTTATCTAGCTCTTCTGTACGAAAACAGCCTTCCTCAATAATATTTATTCCAGCAGGGTCTTGTTCCACAACCAAGAAATTAAATTGCGTTTCGGTTATGGCTACCCCCACTCCTTTTTTATTTTTCTGCAACGCTTTTCTTAACATAACTTTAATCTCAATGAAATGTTATGCCATTTTAGCGTTAATTTTGGGGACCACAATTCGTCAAAAATACGGTATTTTATGTTTAAAAATTAACCAACCACTTTATATCAAATAGTTAACATCTGTGCTAACATACGCCGCTTCTGCTAATGGTGCAGAATTAATTGTAACGGTTGGCGTTAATTTAAACGCTCAATAACAAATAAATAAAACACACCGCAGTTATTTCTATGAATTTAATACAAAAAATGCTCAAAAACGGCTTCCTCGCTATTTTCAGCCTTATCATCACTGGTTTTTTCCTTCTCGGCTGCCTCATCTTTTACGTTTATCTAGGACTCCCTGACGTAACCACTTTACGAAATATGCAGCTGCAAGTCCCACTTCGCGTGTTTACCAAAGATGGCAAGCTCATTGCTGAATATGGAGAAAACCACCGCATACCCGTGGGGTTAGACCAAGTCCCCACAAAGCTTATCCAAGGCATTCTGGCCACTGAAGACCAACGTTATTTTGAGCATCCCGGCGTCGACCTCATTGGTCTTGCACGGGCCTCAAGAGAATTACTCGTAACAGGCAGAAAGTCTCAAGGCGCGAGTACCATTACCATGCAAGTCGCACGTAACTTCTTTTTATCGCGACAAAAAACCTTTGGTCGTAAGCTGAATGAAATATTATTAGCCTTAAAAATAGACGCTACCTTAAGCAAAGAAAAGGTATTAGAGCTTTATTTAAATAAAATCTATTTGGGGCAAAGAGCCTATGGTGTGGCCGCTGCCGCCGATGTTTATTTTGGCAAGACACTAAAAGAATTGAACCTTTCTGAAATTGCACTGTTAGCAGGTTTGCCCCAAGCGCCCTCTCGCGACAACCCGATTGACAATCCTCGTGCAGCACTTGAAAGACGTAATCACGTATTGGAACGCATGCTCGCCAGTGGCTATATTACCCAAAAAGAATACGACACCTCTGTTATCATGCCGCTTAATGCGCAACTCCATAAAAAAACCAATTTAATAGAAGCCCCTTATGTCGGAGAAATGGTACGCGCAGCCATGGTGGAAGCTTATGGCGATGCCGCCTACACCAATGGACTAAAAGTCTACACTACCATTGACTCTCGCCTACAAAATGGGGCTAACACTGCATTAAAAAATGGTTTGCTGAGCTATGATCGTCGGCACGGTTTTCGAGGAGCTGAAAAACATTTCAATAAACCCTCACAATGGTTAGTGAAACTACGCAACACACCCACCATTAATGGCATGGTACCTGCGGTGGTTCTTTCTGACTCTAATCGCTATCTCACCGCCATGCTGACCAATCGCACCAAGGTAGCCATCGATTGCGGCAGCTGGAATAAACACCATCTGAAACGGGGAGATTTTGTTAGAATTTCCCATAAACCAGAAGGCTGGGTGTTAGCCCAAGTGCCTAAAGCCGAAGCAGCGATTGTTTCCCTCGATCCAAATAATGGCAGCATATTAGCCTTAACAGGGGGATTTTCATTCCGTCAAAGTCCTTATAATAGAGCCACCCAAGCTAAACGCCAACCAGGCTCCAGCTTTAAGCCTTTCATTTATTCTGCTGCACTCGAAAAGGGTTTCACCCTCGCAAGTATCATTAATGATGCCCCCATTGAACAATATATTCCCGGCTCCAATACAATCTGGCGCCCACAAAATTCTAATTTGAAATTTTATGGACCCACCCGACTCCGATTTGGCTTGGTCCACTCTAGAAACACGGTTTCTATTCGCGTCTTACAAGCCATTGGTGTTTCTTTTGCCATAAATTATGCTAGCCAGTTTGGCTTTGATCCTATAGATATGCCACATAACTTAACCTTAGCACTAGGAACAAATTCCGTTACTCCAATGCAACTTGCTTCGGGTTTCGCAACGTTTGCCAATGGCGGCTATCGAATAAAACCTTATTTTATTGATCGCATTACTGATGATAATGATAAAGAACTTTATCAGGCCGATGCCCCCTCTTTAGAACGCGCCATTACTTCTGAAAATGCTTACTTAATGAATACGGTATTGCAAGATGTAATTCGACAAGGCACTGGTCATCGCGCGTTAGCGCTAAACCGAAAAGATATCGCCGGCAAAACTGGCACAACCAATGATCAAATGGATGGTTGGTTTGCAGGTTACAATGGTGATGTAGTGACTACGGTTTGGGTAGGCTTCGATCAGCAACGCTCACTTTCAGAATATGGTGCAGATGCTGCGCTGCCTATATGGATAGATTTCATGCGCATAGCGCTGGAAGGTAAACCTGAGCACACCTTAAGCCAACCGCCCAATATTGTGCGGGCGAGAGTGAACGCAGGCACGGGGTACAATAGTGATGACAACGATCCAAATAGTTACTATGAATTATTTGATAAAGCCCATCTCCCGGCCGAAAGTGGTAGCGAAGAAAACTCTGACCATAATGAAGCATCCGCTCCCGTTACAGAAGAACTCGATGCACCGAATTACAAATCCGAATCGGATACCGAAAGCTCAACTACGCTAGAACTGGATAAACCTGCTTTACAAAGCGAAGACGGAGAACAGGGAGAAGAGTTATTTTAATTGGATTCAGCCTCTAGACCTATGGCTGAATTTCAACGTAAAACCCAATGAAACCTTCTCATTTACTTTAGCCTGTTGCCCTCCAAATAATGCGCAAACTCTGTGCTATGAAAATCCGCAGCCCCATTTCCCCCAAACTCTGAGCGATGGAAGCCAGCAGCTCCAGGTCCGACCCGGTCACATCGGTAATGAAAGTGACCGGGTCGGACCAATTAAAATAGTAATTTACGCGGGAGAGGGGGAAATGGAGCTGCAGGCTTACATAGCATAGAGTTGGGGAAATGCTGCTGCGGATTTCCACAGCGTAGTAGTTGGTAGAAACCCCTCAACCTAACACCTACCTTCCTTAGATAGAGATCACTTACCGCCTTTCTTCAAAATGAAGCTGTTTATAGTCCATATGGAAGTAGTAGTTGGGGAATTTTTTGCAGAAAAAAAATTCCCGCCTGGCGCGGGAACCTAAAACGAGTGGAATGTTATACGGATTGATTGCTTAGCTTTTAAATATATTATTAAGGAAGTGTTCCGTTTTGATATTAGTACATTTCCATTGGCGCTCATCCTACAATTATTCTATTTGCCTTGTCAATTTGCACCGGTGCTTCTTTTCAAAGAATAAGAAATATTGCTAATTGATCCTAAAATTAGACATGTAAATAGTTAAAAATTATACCTGCAAAAATAATACAACCGACCCAATGGTTATTGTAAAAAGCGCGATAGTAGTTTTGAGGAGTATGCGCCGTCATTAATACCCCCTGATATCCCATCATTATCGCTGCACCAAGAACACCAAAATAATAAAACCAATTGAAGTTAAGACTAAGCCCTAACATTAACCACCCTAGAATAAGGGTCACTTGTAATGCGCTGATGATGGCTATGTTCCATTTACCAAAAAGTATTGCGGTCGATTTTATTCCAACCTTAAGGTCATCCTCTTTATCCATTAGCGCGTAAATACTGTCGTAGCAGAAAGGCCATAACACAGCGAGACCAAAGAGCAGCCATGCCACAGCAGGCATATCATTACTCACGGCAGCGAAAGCCATAGGGATAGACCAGGCAAAAGCCGCCCCTAACACCAATTGAGGCAGGTGAGTGACTCGCTTAGTAAAAGGATAGATGATAGCGAGTAGTAACCCTATCGGCGCCAGGCTTAGTGCATAGCTATTAAGTTGCAGTGCTAAAACTAATCCTACGAGCGAAAGTACTAGAAACAATACTAGCGCCTGCTTAAGCGTAAGCGTTCCCACTACCAGCGGTCTAGATTTGGTACGCTCCACCGCGCCGTCAACATGTCTATCTGCAATATCATTGACTACGCAACCGGCACTTCGCATAACGATCACCCCCAGAATAAATACGATAAGTATCCTAAGGGGCGGCGGCCCTTCTGCTGCAATCCAAAGCGCCCAGAGAGTTGGCCAGAGAAGCAAGAAAATGCCTATGGGTTTATCTAAGCGCATTAATAGCAAGAAGGGTTTTATATTATTTGTGTATAGGTGTTTCACAATTGGATATTAGCTCTATTAATGAAGGCGAAAAAATTTCTGTTAACAATAGTAAATCTTGAGCCGCAGAAAAAACAGATCGGCGCGCCCAAAGAAAGCGGGGCGATGAGACATTAGCCTCATTAGCCAGTACATACTCTCGCTGCATAGGATGAATTTTAGCAATTTCAAAGGGACTACGCTGCAAAGGAAATGCCGAAAACAACATCTCTGCTAACGGACGCGCGCCCAAACCTCGAAATTGACGCTTATAGAAAGGCGCAACATTTTGTGGCATCACACTGCGGGCATACATTAAGAGGTAATCATCTAAAAAAATCTGAATTTCACGACTATAGACATAGTGACAATTAAAAATTGAAAATTCATACGAGGATTTTTTTGCCAGCTCTAATTGTTCACCCAGAATTTTAATATTAAAACGCGCTTCAGCTCCCTTTAATGCGAGAATTTTTTTCGTGAAAGACCCCGAATACACTAACCAGCTCCACACCGCAGGTGCGAGCTCAAGCCTTGAAATGCAGGCTGGGTTTTTCCAAACTGGTGTAAGCAACATAAAAACCCATACTTTAGGTATTCATAATCAGGATCGAGGGGCGAAGCCCACGATTTTTTACCGAGCTAAAAGAGTGCTTTAACGAATATAGCTAGTCTACTTGATACAACAATCGGCATATACTAACTTATTGATATAGGAGTGGAAAATATGCCCTTAAGACCTCTAGCGGCTTCAATGCTAATTTTCATGTTCATTATCATTGGTGTCTATGAAATTTATGTAAAGTTACAGGGCCCACATACGGTCTACCGTATCTCTCCACAGGAAAGATGGGCGGGTATCATTGACATGGATTATGATCATGGGGTGGATGTTAACAGAATCCTCAAAGGCGAAGATGTTTTACTTGTCGTTGACTACGCCAATCCGCTATTCCGAGGGATTGTACAAAAAACCATTCTCGACAAACCGCTCATGGCCTTAGCGGAATTTGAAATTGGCGATTTTGATACCAATGGTGATGGCGTCCTTAATCAGGAAGATGATATTTATCGATATCTCCACATCCTTTATTTCAATCCCAACGGCCAAGGTTATTACATAAAAAACTTACCCGCATCAGGCATCAGGGGAATACAAATTAAGCACCTTACCACCCATGGTAATCATAAAGTCATTATGTCCGACGGCTCAACTCGCACCTTATACGAAATCCACCAACCTGGTGGCGTTGCCATTTACAAAAATTCCGCGGGGAAAATTATTACCAACCTTCCGCAAAAGATTACCTCGCCTTAACTTTTGAGGGCAGGCTTTTATAACTACTGCGGATAGTTAGATTGATATATAATCGTCTGTTTTAATTTAGAAAAGAGATGCTCATGAATAATAATACGAGCCAAATGAGTTATTCTAAAGCAGGCCTACTACCCTTCCTCATCTGTGGTGTAGGGGCCTTTTTTTATGTCTATGAATTTTTCCTTCGTGTAATGCCGAGCGCAATGACTGATGAACTGATGCGAAGCTTTCAGATAGATGCCGGTGGCCTCGGTGTCTTAAGCGCTTTTTTCTATTACGGCTACACTCCGATGCAAATTCCAGCGGGGTTGTTATTGGATCGCTATGGTCCTCGAATATTATTGTCATTATCCATGATGGTATGCGCGGTGGGTGCACTTGCGTTTGGCCTCACCAATAGCGCCATTGTCGCTTCAATGGCTCGGTTATTTATTGGCCTTGTTTCTGCTTTTGCCTTCGTGGGAGCGTTAGTTCTGGCAACCCGCTGGTTTGCTGCACGTTACTTCGCATTAATTGTAGGCTTGATCCAGCTGATGGGTTGCATAGGCGCAATTGTGGGCGAAGCACCCGTTGCTATCATGGTTCAGCACATAGGCTGGCGCAGCACAATGTTTTGGTCAGCCGGCGTAGGGGCAATATTTGCCATTCTGTTTTGGGTCATTATTCGCGATCGCCCGGAAGGCGACAGAGACTCAACCGCCCATACGGAGCATCAACCTAATGAACTACAGCGTTTATCCCAGGTAGTTAAGAATCCTCAAACGTGGACAGTTGGCCTCTATGCATTTGCATGTTGGGCACCAATTGCCATATTCGCTGATCTTTGGGGCATCCCTTATTTAAAGCTGTTTTATAATACCAGCGTGGCTACCGCGGCTACCGCTATTGCAGTTGTTTGGATCGGAATTGCTGTTGCCGGACCGGTGGTAGGCTGGTGGTCGAATAAAATTGCTAATCGTAGAACGCCACTCCTACTTTGCTCTATACTGGGCCTAATCTCGTCATTATTCATCCTCTATGTTCCGGGATTACCTTGGCCTTTCATGTATTTAGCGCTTTTTGTTTTTGGGGCTGCGGCGTCTTCCCAAGCCGTGTCATTTGGCTTGGTTCAAGACAATAATCACATCTCAGTAGCGGGTACCGCGGTAGGATTCAATAATATGGCGGTTATTTTGGGGGGCCTTTTATTCCAGCCCCTAGTTGGCTTTATTCTAAATAATCTCTGGGATGGCACCATTATCAATGGATTACATTTTTATTCTCTTGAGAATTATCGTAGCGCATTGATATTACTTCCTATCTGTTCTGTGATTGGCATATTTGCCAGCATATTTTTAGTGAAAGAAACTCACTGCCAACCCCAATTCAGTGAACCGACCTCAAACCTGGCGTATGATTTGCAGAAATGATAAATCGCTCAGGGAGCCGCGACGGACCGCCCTTCCACGTCGTCGCGGGAGGAAGTATGAAGGAAGTTTATCATCGCAGCCGCATCAAACTGAATAGCCCTGGATTTCGCTACGCTACATCCAGGC